>NZ_JANSIO010000350.1:0-1804 GCF_047462195.1 Synechococcus sp. R3-13
CTGGACAGTGGTGAAGAGAAGTCTGTAACCGCTGCTCGAAAGTATATTCAGGAAAAGTCTATTCAGCCCCCCGCGCTGATTTTGGTGCGGCGAAATGAGCATACCGTTGATCGGTTTTTTTGGGCGGAGAAGGGGTTGTTCGGCGCGCAATATGTCGAGGAAAACCACTTCCTTTTTCCCAGCCTGCGAGCTTTGCTAGCGGAGGTTGCGGCTGAGAAGCCGGAGAAAAAATCCTCGAAGGTTCTTGCAACTGCCGCTCGCTAGCCTCTGACCAGCTTTTCCTATTAGCAGGAGCTCAGGAAACAGCCCCCCTACCCTGGGGGGTTTGTTGCAGCCGCTCTCAGAAGATCGAAAGAACTGACCCTGTGTACGGGATCCCTCCCCACGGGTTGAGCTCCTGCTGCCTCACTCGCCATACTCGACCTGCTGGCGGCAGCAAGGGCACCACGCGCTACCCTACAAGGGATCTCGTCGGGAGATGCCGGATGAGCCGACTGCCTCAAACCACTGCCCATGTCCAAATTACCCGCCGCTCTTGGCAAGAGGGGGCCATTGAGGGGGAAGTCAACGCCAACGGTTGGGTTTGGCGCTTTTGCTGGTGCTTTCGGGCCGGGGAGCTCAAGGTGGAACCCTCTGTGGGGCGAGCTTTGATTTGCGAGCCCTTGAGCCGCTTTCTGGAAAAATCCGACTATCTGCTGGAACCGGGCAGCAACTATTCGTTTGTAATTCGCAGCAGCTTGTGAACTCCTCTCAAGCTGCACAGAGCTTTTGCCCAGCACCGAAGACCGGGGCTGAGCATTGGAAGGCACCTGTTAGGGTGACTGGGAATACAGGGATCCCTGAAAATAGACAGGATGGCGGGGAGGGCTAGTCATGATTGAGGCGGGGGCAAGCGTCTTGAGGCGGATGTTGGGGGTCTACGGCAGCTCCAAGATGGGCGTCCTGCTGCTGTTGGGGTTTTCTTCGGGTTTGCCGCTGCTGTTGATCAACACCACCTTGAATGCTTGGCTGACCCAAGCGGGCTTGACCACCATTGCCATCGGCTTGTTTAACCTGCTCAATTTGCCCTACTCCTTCAAGTTCCTGTGGTCGCCTGTTCTGGATCGATTTCTGTTGCCGGCACCGGGATCCCTGCGGGGCAGTCGGCGGCGGGGGTGGATGGCCCTGACCCAGGTGCTGTTGCTGCTCAGCATAGGGCTACTGGGTTTTCAGGATCCGACCCAAACCTGGCTGGAAGCCTTGGGATGGGAAGAGCTGGCCCAGACTTGGCCGGGCATCACAGTTTTCACCCGCCCGATCTTTCTGGTGGGGTTGCTGGTGGCTTTTTTGAGCGCCTCTCAGGACATCGCGGTGGACGCTTACCGTACCGATATCTTGGCGGAGCGGGAGATGGGGGCAGGGGTAGCCATTTTCGTATTTGGCTACCGCATCGCGCTGTTGGTCAGCAGTGGCGTGAGCTTGATCTTGGCGGACTATTTGCCCTGGTGGCAGGTGTACGGGATCATGGCGCTGCTGATGTTGATCGGGTTGATTACCTCGTTTTTGGCCCCTGAGCCGGAAAACAGCGCCCTCAAGCCTACCTCTTTGCGGTCGGCCATCATCGAGCCGTTTCAATCTTTTTGGCGGCACCGCTTGGCCTGGGCGATCCTGCTGTTTGTGGTCTGCTTCAAGTTGCCGGATAGCTTGGCAGGGCAAATGACCCCCACATTTTTGTTGCAGACGGGGTTTAGCACCAGCGATCTGGGCATTATCCGCAGTTGGATAGGCTTGTTGGCCACCTTGGCTGGGGCTTTTGTGGGGGGGG
>NZ_JANSIO010000351.1:0-4045 GCF_047462195.1 Synechococcus sp. R3-13
CTCCCTAAGGTTGGATCCCATTCCCGGTAAATCTGTTAGGATCGCAAAGCCGATCCCGTGCCTGCTGAAATGCGGTACACCGTTTTCGGGATCCATTAGGAGAACACCGCCGTGGTTAAGAGCACCCCCTCCAGCAAAGCCGATACGGAGCAGCGTTTGGATCCCGCCAGCCGGGGTCACTCCAAAGACAGTTCCACCGCACCCAAAGGGATCCCGGGTTTTATTCAAGAGACCCGCACAGAATTAAGCAAGATTGTTTGGCCGAGCCGCCGGCAATTGATCGGCGAGTCGGTAGGGGTCTTACTGATTGTGTTGGCTTTTGCTTCCTTCATCTACCTGGTTGATCAAGTGTTTGCTTGGGTAGCCACTCAGCTGTTCTTGTGATGTTCTGTCCTGAGGGGCAAGAGAGTCATGTTCAAGGATGGCTACAGGGAGGATGTGAGGTGATGAGGCCAGAGCAGCAGCGAAAACGTCGTGGGGGCCGTGTGGAGCACTTTGAGCCTGCAGACGCGATCCCGGAACCAGACGAGGGGGAAGGTCAAGAGCGTCGCAACCTGCGCTGGTACGCCGTGCAGGTGGCCTCAGGCTGCGAGAACAAAGTGAAGAGCACCCTGATGCAACGGGCGGCTGCTTTGGATGTGGCGGATCAAATTGTCGAGGTGGTGATCCCGAAGCGAACGGGCTTCAAGCTGGATCGAACCGGCAAGCGCCAGGAGCAAGAGGAGAAGATTTTTCCCGGCTATGTCCTGGTACGCATGGACATGAACGACGACACTTGGATGGTGGTGAAAACAACCCCCAATGTGATCAACTTTGTTGGCACCGAAGAAAAACGGGCCTACGGTCGCGGTCGGGGGCATGTTACACCGCGTCCCCTCAGCCAAAGCGAAGTCCAGCGCATCTTCAGCAGCGTCGAGGTGGAGGAAGTGCCCCTCAAAATCGACATGGCCCCTGGGGATCGCATCGAGGTGCTATCCGGCCCCTTCCAGGGTTTCTACGGCGAGGTGGTGGAGGTCAGCCCAGAACGGGGCAAGCTCAAGGCGTTGATCTCGATTTTCGGGCGCGACACCCCGGTAGAATTAGAGTTTGGTCAAGTGCGAAAAGAGGTGTAACTGCGTTTCATGGCTAAGAAGTTGGTGGCCGTGGTCAAGTTGGCCATTCAGGCGGGCAAGGCCACCCCCGCTCCCCCCATTGGCCCAGCCTTGGGTCAACACGGGGTCAACATCATGGCCTTTTGTAAGGAGTACAACGCCAAGACGGCGGATCAGGCCGGGATGGTGGTGCCTGTTGAAATCTCCATCTTCGAGGATCGCAGCTTTACCTTCGTCCTCAAGACGCCGCCGGCTTCGGTGTTGATCAAGAAGGCTCTGGGCATTGAGTCTGGCTCCAGCGAGCCCCACAAAACCAAGGTGGGATCCCTGACCCGAGCTCAACTGCGCCAGATCGCCGAGCAGAAGCTGCCGGATTTGAATGCCCACGATGTGGAGGCGGCCATGAAAATTATTGCCGGAACTGCTCGCAGCATGGGGGTGACGGTGGTGGATTGATGGAGGGATCCCTTGCCCTATCTGAGGTGTTCACGGTCTTGAAAAAGTTGTTCTAGCAAACCACTGTGGGGGAGAGAAGTTCTCGCCAGTACCCCGAGGAGAAACGATGGCTCGAAAACTTTCCAAACGTATGCAGGCTTTGCGGGAGAAGGTGAAGCCCATTGCCTATGCTCCCGAAGCCGCTTTGGCCCTGATGAAGGAGACGGCCACCGCCAAATTTGAGGAGGCGGCAGAGGTTCACATCCGCCTGGGGATCGATCCCAAGTACGCCGACCAACAACTGCGCACCACTGTAGTTTTGCCCAGGGGCACCGGCCAAGAAATCCGAGTGGCGGTGATTGCCCGCGGCGAGAAAGTGGTGGAGGCCCAAAATGCAGGGGCGGATCGGGTTGGATATGAAGACCTGATCGAGGAAATCAGCAAGGGCATGATGGATTTTGACCTTCTGATCGCCACCCCCGATGTGATGCCCCAGGTGGCTAAGCTGGGGCGGCTGTTGGGGCCGCGCGGCCTCATGCCCTCTCCCAAGGGGGGAACGGTAACCATGGATCTGGCCCAAGCGATTAAGGAGTTCAAGGCCGGCAAGCTGGAGTACCGGGCGGATCGCACCGGCATTGTGCATTTGATCTTCGGCAAGTGCAAGTTCCCCGTCGAAGCTCTGCTGGAGAACCTAAAGGCAGTGCAGGAGTCCATCGATCGCAACCGTCCCTCTGGAGCCAAGGGCAAGTATTGGCGAACCCTACATGTTTCTGCTACAATGGGCCCCTCGATTGAGGTTGATATCAATGCCCTGCGGGAGCTGAAGTTGGCGACCTAAGCCTGGCTTCGGCGCTGCGATGGGTTGAAAAGGGTTTGAGTGAGTGTAATTTGGAGGAGGATCCCGGCAGAACATCTTTCCCCAGTCGAATAGCAAGCCGAAGACAGCAGGTGCCCGCGGGCTTAATGTCCTGCCGAGGTTTGAGCGAAGTTCAAAGGGATCCCTTCTTGGATCGCCTTTGATGGTGCGCTTATCTCCATGCGTCTCGGCCACGGCTGGGACGCATTCTGTTTGGCAGAACCCAGATTCACCACCCGTTAACCCTGGGTGACCATTGACAACAAAGGAGGTGAGCGCATGGGCAAGCAACCTGTAGCCAAGAAAGCAGAGATCGTCAATGAAGTCCGATCCCTGCTGCAAGCCAGCCAAATGGTGCTGGTGATCGACTACAAGGGGCTGACCGTTTCGGAGATGGATCAACTGCGGGCAGAGCTGCGCAAATCGGATTCGGTTTGCATGGTTGTTAAGAATACCCTGATGCGGCGGGCCATCGCCGACCAAAAAGCTTGGGCAGGGATCGCTCCCTTCTTGGCAGGGCCGACGGCCTTTATCTTGATTCGGGGCGATATTTCAGCCGCCCTGAAGGCGTATCAAGATTTTGCCAAGCAAACCAAGAAAACCGAGTTCCGCGGTGCTGGCATTGAAGGGCTATCCCTGACCTTGGAGCAGGCCAAGGCCATCGCCGAGCTACCGCCCAAGGAAGTGCTCATGGCCCAAGTGGCGGGCAGCCTCAAGTCGGTGGCCACCGGCCTGGCGGTCGGGCTCAATGCTGTGCCCACGCAAGTGGCGCGCGGTATCCACGAGATCCCAGCCTCTCTGGGGCGGGCCATCCGGGCCATTGCCGACAAGGAGGCCGCCTAAAGGGCTTCGGTTCATCAGCCCAAACCTGTGTATCGATTCTGTTACCCCCAAGGAGAAACCATCATGTCTTCAGAGCGCGTTGCAAAGATTTTGGAAGAGTTGAAAGCCTTGAGCTTGCTGGAAGCTTCCGAGCTGGTGAAAGCCATCGAGGAAACCTTTGGCGTCAGTGCAGCAGCCCCAGCCGGCGGTATGGTCATGGCAGCTCCTGTGGCAGCGGCGGCGGCAGCTCCGGCGGCAGCCCCTGAGCCGGTGGAAGAGCAAACTGCCTTTGATGTCATCCTCGAGGCTGTGCCAGCCGACAAGAAGATCGCCATCCTCAAGGTGGTGCGCGAGTTGACCGGCTTGGGTCTGAAGGATGCCAAAGATCTGGTCGAGGCGGCTCCCAAACCCGTCAAAGAAGGGGTTGCCAAAGAGGAAGCCAACGACATCAAGAAAAAGCTGGAAGAAGCCGGCGCCACCGTCAAGATCAAGTAGTTCCAGTTACGAGGAGAGCGCCTCTCCCTGCTCTGACGAGGAATCTAATCAAGACTCTCAAACCCAAGGGGGGCTGCTCCGGCCCCTCTTTTGGGTCTGCCCGACCATTGGCGTGAGTTCAGGATCCCTGCTCCGCCGCGCTTCCACCTCTCCGTGAGCTTTCAAGAGGGCAGCCAGCTTGCGACGCATGACGATGCTGGGTTTATCGGTAAACATGTGCTGCTCCGCCTTGATATCGAGGGGAACGTCATAGTCGGTGCTTTCCAGAACCCGTTGATCCTCAAGGGTCACCTGCCGATCGAAGGCGATGATACTCTCAGCTAGAAATCGCAGGAGCCCCGCACTG
>NZ_JANSIO010000352.1:0-27283 GCF_047462195.1 Synechococcus sp. R3-13
ATCAGCCACTGCTCTTGCTCAGGGGTCATGGTTGCTGAAGCACTACAGAATAAGGAAATCCTACCACTGCCAATTCTCCTCTCCCTCTGGGTGAGGGCCTCAGCAGCGCGGAGCGCTCGAACACCCCCTTGGGCCACCCAAAACAAAAACCCCTCTCTCTTTGGAAGAGGGGCTGGGGTTGAGGACGGAAATTCAAGCTCGATCAGTAAAGGGCTTCTTCTTGGTGGGTGATGATGGTGCAGTCGGAAGTAGGGTAAGCCACACAGGTCAGCACATAGCCCTGCTCGATCTGATCATCATCCAGGAAGGACTGATCGCTTTGATCCACCGTGCCGCTCACCAGCTTGCCGGCACAGGTCGAACAGGCACCGGCGCGGCAGGAATAAGGCAGCTCGATCCCTTGCTCTTCCGCCACGTCCAAAATGTACTCATCGTCCGGCACATCGATGGTGACGTTCAAGCCTTGCTCCTCGTTGATCAGAGTGACCTTGTAGGTAGCCATCCTGGTTGGGTCTCCAGAAAAAACATCCACTCCTCATCCTGCCACCCTTCTGCCCCGGATCAAGCATCCTTTTGTGAGGAAATAGGCAAATCTTCCGGTTTTTTGCAGGTGGATCCGCAGAAGCCATGCCGGGCAAAGGTTTTGGCCTCCGCAATCCCCAACTGCCTTGCTCCGAGAGGCTGCCAACCGGCCACTCCTCAAGAACCTCATCCGGCGTCTGTGATCTGCGTCACTCCCGATCTCATCCAGAAAAAATCGGCAGTACTTGCCAAAGCGGGCTAATGGGCTTGTATGATAAGCAGAGTAAACAGACGAGCCGCTTATCCAAGCGCGTGTGCGTCTTCCCTCGATTGGCTCTTTCCTACGGCCTGGCTTGCCCTGGGCGAGTTGATCGGGTAAGTTAAGGGAAGTGTTCAGCCGAACCCCACTTTTTTGGTTAAGAGGAGAACAATGAACGGAACAATGCACAAGTGGCTCCTGAAGTCACTCGGGTCTCTGTCTCTGGCTTCCACAGTGGTGCTGCTGCCCCTGCTGCTCACCGGTTGCGGCGAAAGCAGCACTGGCACTGTTACACCCGTGCCGCCGCCGCCCCCACCACCCCCACCGGCTCCCCCGGCTCCGCCGCCACCACCTCCAACCCCTGTTCCTGCTCCCACTCCCACCACTGCTGGCCCCATCAGCGCTCTGCCCACCCAACTGGCCGCTCTCACTCCGGGGGGACAAGTCTTCTCCAACCCCACTGTCATTCCCGTTGGCTTTGGCATCCGCCGCTCCGGCGCAGGCGAGAACCTGCCGGTGGGCACCTACTCTGACTACCGAGCGGTGCTTTCCTTCCCCATTCCCGACGACATTCCCAGCAACGCCATCGTGCAGGGGGCGCAGTTGACGCTGGTGCAGTTGCCCTCCAACGACTCGGCCACCATTCCTGGTTTTGGCGACCGGGGGCTGGGCTTCTTCTTCCTGGATCCGACACCGCACAACCTGCCGTCCAACAACGTGGTGTTCCAGGAAGTGACCTTGGGTGCGCCCGACAACGTGGTGTCCAGCGACTTCTTTGCGCCGGCTTCCAGCCCCACCTTTGTGGCTCTGAGCATCAATGGCAACGTGCTGGGTGGAGATGTCTCTGCTGGGCCTCGCACGGCGGATGTGGGGCCTGGGGTGCAGCGGGCGGTGTCGGCGCCAGGCCCGCGCTTCTACCAGGTGCGGCTGCAGTGTGCCAAGGAGGTGTGGAACAACCAGGCTACCTCTGTGTTCCCGTCGGTTTCCATCTCCGTCCCCAGCTCGGACAGTGGCACGGCCAGTGGCGCTCCTGCCTTCCAGGCGGTGGCTCCCATTGCGTTTGTGGTTACAGGAAGCGCATCAGCCATCGGCGACACTACCTACCAAGCTGACTTTACCAACCCAGCCACTGCTACGATTACGCTGCTGGCCACCAACCCCATCACGGTGAGCTTCAGTGCGGCGGGCAGCACCTTCTCGGCCTTCTTGCCCACCAATGCCACGACGATCACCCAAAGCTTTACCTGGCTGTTTAACCTGGGTATCTTCGGATCCTTTGAATTCACAGGCCCACCAGCTACTACTACCGGTACCGACGGCACTGCCAGCGCCACTTTCCTGACAGGCCCAGTCAACCAGACCCTGGTTATCCCCAACCAGACCTTCTCCTACACGGCCAGCTTCTCGGCCAGCTTCAGCACCAGCACCAGCGTGGCGGGGACGCCAGCTAACGCGGCTGGTTTTGAGATCAGCCAAGGGGCTACGGGCACCTGCCGGGCCGAGTTCGACAAAGAGCCGGCTACAGGCACGGGTACTGCCCCCATCACCACGGCTCGCGGGCCACGGCTGGACATTACTTTCACTGTCCCGCGCTAGTCGGCAGGCTGTTTAACCCCTCGGCGGGCCTGAAAGTTCAGGCCCGTTTTTTTCTCGCGGAACTCAGATGGGTGTAGGATTAGAGGTTATGAAATCTAGGGATCCAGGCCAAGTGACACTCGATGCCCTTGTAGCCACCTTGGAAGCGGCAACCCGCCACCATCAGGCGGGGGATCTGCAGCAGGCGGAGGCGGCCTACCGCCAGGTGCTGGCTCTCCAGCCGGAGCAGCCTGATGCTCTACACTTTCTGGGCATTCTCTGCTACCAAACGGGCCGGCTGCAGGAAGCGGCAGCTCACCTGGCCAAAGCCACTCAGCTGCGGCCAGAGCAGGCAGCCTTTCACAGCAACTTGGGCGCTGTATATCAAGCGCTGGGCAAGCGGGAAGCAGCTATCGAATGCTACAGCCAAGCGGTGGCTCTGCAGCCGGATCACCTGCAGGCCCTCTTCAACCTGGGCCTCTGCCACTTTCAACTGGGCCAGTATGACCAAGCCGAGGAGTATTACCGGCGGGCCCTGGCCCTGCAGCCCCAGGATGCCCAGATCCTGACGGAGCTGGCCCAGATCTACCGACAGAAGGGGTGGCCGGCAACGGCCATCGACCATCTAGAGCAGGCGCTGGCGCTAGAGTTTACCCCAGAGCGGGCGCAAGAACTGGCCGAGCTCTGCCGCGAGGCGGGGCAGTTGGAGCGCTCCGCTGAGCTCTATCGGCAGCTCCTGGAGCAGGATCCGCAACAAGCGGCCTTGTACAACGGCTTGGGCTTGGCCTTGGCAGAGCAAGGGAAATGGGAGGAGGCCATTGCCGCTTTCCGTCAGGCGCTGGAGCTGGATGGGCACTTGGTGGAAGCTCACATCAACCTGGGCACTGCTTTGCTGGAGCAGGATCAGCCGGAGGCGGCCATCGCAGCCTATCGGGCGGCTTTGGCGCTGCAGCCGGATCGCCCGCGAGTTTACTTCAACCTGGCCACAGCCTATCGCAAGCTGAAGCAGCCGCAACGGGCGCTGGACTACTACCATGTGGCCCTTGGCCTGCAGCCTGAATATGCCGAAGCTTACCGGGGCTTGGCGGGTTTTTTGTCGGATCGTGGGTTGCGCAAGGTGTTCCCTTGCGGCATGGCCGATAGCATGGCCCACCTCAGCCGCGCTCTGGGTGTGCGGCCCAACCTGGCCGAGGCCTACTTCGAGGCCGGGTGTCTGCTGCTGGATCAGCTGCGATTCAAGGAAGCCATCCCCCTACTGGAAGCGGCCCTGGAGCACAAGCCTGACTTTGCCCTGGCCTACAACAACCTGGGCCTGGCCTATCGGCACTTGAACGAGCCGGAAAAAGAAGAGATTCAATACCGGCAGGCGCTGGTGCACGACCCAGAACTGGGAGAAGCCTACTGCAACTTGGGGCTGTTGTTGCAAAGCCAGCACCGCAACGAAGAGGCCCTGCCGGTTTTGCAGGAGGCCGCCCGCCTCAAGCCGGACTTCCTGGATGTTCACCGGGCCCTGGGATCCGTTTACAAAGAGCTGAACCGCCTAACCGAGGCACTGGAATCTTTCCAGCGCGCCCTGGAAATCAACCCCGAGGATCCTTCCACCTATGCAGGGTTGGCGGGCACCTTCCTCCAGCAATGCCGCCACGAGGAGGCCATCAAAGCCTATCGCAAGTCGGCCAAGCTGGCTCCGGGGGTGATCGCTTTCCACGGCAACATCCTCATGGGCCTGCACTACGCCCCCGATTTCGATCCCGAAGAGACCCTGCGGGAGCACAAGAAGTGGGGGGATGCCACCCAAGCCTCGGTGGCCCATCTGCGGCGGCCCTACCACCGGGATCGGGATCTGAAGCGGCCTCTGCGCATCGGCTACATCTCCGGAGACTTTAAGCTGCACTCCGTGAGCATGTTCTTTGAGCATGTCTATAACCACCACAACCACGAGCGCTTCCAGATCTACTGCTATTCCAACGGGCCGTATTCGGACATCGTGACCGAGCGGATGAAGGAAAAGGCCGATGCCTGGCGAGATATCCACAAGATCCGCTCCGATGTGGAGGTGGCCGACCTCATCCACGAGGACAAGATCGACATTTTGGTGGATTTGGCCGGCCATACGGCCTACAACCGCTTGGGCGTGCTGGCCCTCAAACCTGCCCCCCTCCAGGCCACCTATCTGGGCTACCCCAACACCACCGGCCTGACCTTGGTGGACTACCGCATCACCGATGCCTACGCCGACCCGCCGGGCTTGACGGAGAAGTATCACACGGAAAAGCTGATGCGCCTGCCTAAAAGCTTTCTCTGCTACAACCCTGTGGATATTTTCCCGCCGGTTTCCGAGCTGCCGGCCCTCTCGGCGGGCTACATCACCTTTGGCTGCTGCAACAACCCCACCAAAATTACCCCTAACGTGGTGGCAGTGTGGGCGGAGATCCTCAAGAGGCTGCCCAATGCCCGCATCCTGCTCAAAAACATGCGCTACACCGACCGCAGCGTCTGCGAGATCTTCTGGGGGCACTTCGAGCGGCACGGGGTGGATCGGCAGCGGGTGCACCTGGTGGGAGATCGCCGCAGCATTCCAGAGCATCTCCAGATCTACAGCGAGATTGACATTGGCCTAG
The DNA here is from genome assembly GCF_047462195.1 of Synechococcus sp. R3-13. Lineage (NCBI taxonomy): Bacteria > Bacillati > Cyanobacteriota > Cyanophyceae > Synechococcales > Synechococcaceae > Synechococcus > Synechococcus sp. R3-13. The sequence continues at coordinate 4,978 of NZ_JANSIO010000352.1, forward strand.
ATCCTTTCCCCTACAACGGCACCACCACCACCTGTGAAACCCTCTGGGGCGGCGCGCCGGTGGTGGTCTTGGCGGGCAATGCCCATGTCTGCCGGGTGGGGGTCTCCATCCTCACCAACGTGGGGCTGCCGGAGCTGGTGGCCCAAACCCCGGAAGAATACGTGGAAATTGCCGTGAACTTGGCCAGTGATCTGGAGCGGCTGCGCCATTTGCGCCACAACCTGCGAGGCATGATGGAGAAATCGCCCCTGCGGGATCCGCAAAGCCATGCTCGCGCTTTGGAGCGGGCCTATCGGCAGATGTGGAAAAACTTGGTGGTCAGCGGTCAGTAGGTTCCTCGGATTCCGAAGGAGCCACCTGCTCGAAAATGTCCCACAGCTTGGCGGCCACTGTTGCCCAGCTCAGCTCCTTGGCCTGTTCCAACCCCTTGGCAATGAGGGGAGAGCGTACCGGGTAGCTCTGGATGCGCTGCAGGGCTTCTGCCAGTTCCCGCACCGAGCCTTGGCAGAGCAGGGCTGTCGAGTTCTGCAAGGGATCCTTATCTTCTTTCTCTCCAGAGGCAGTTGCCGACTCCGAGCCGGAGGCATTTGGCTGCTCATCCCGGTAATGCACCACAGGACAGCCGCAGGCCATAGCCTCAAGGGGGCTGCTGGGCCGAAAGGTGGAGTGGAAAACCAGCGCCAGAGCCGAGGAATAGGCGCAGGCCAACTCTGGATTGTTCAGGCTGAGGTAGCGAATGCCTTGTTTTTGGGGCAGTTGCGCTTTGACGGGATCCACCTCCAGAGGACTGGGAAAGGCAAAGACCAGCTCGGTGCGGGAGAGCTTTTGACCTTGGAGGATCTCCCAAGCTTGGCTTAGAGTTTGGATCCCGCGGTAATCGGCCAAGTCTTCTGACAAAACGGCCAAGAAGAAAGGACGGGTCAACTGATACTGGCGGCGAAACTCGGCCATGGCATCGGGAGCAGCCGGCTTGGCCCAGCCTTCAATGGCCGGGTAGACTAGCGACATCTGCTCGGGAGGGATCCCGGGGTAGTGGGTTCGGAAGCCAGCAAGCACTTCATCGGAGAAGAAAACGTAGTGGGAAGCAGCCAAGATGGCATTTTTCTTCTCGATGTATTCCGAGTGAAATTGGCTGCCGGCCTCTGCTTCTAGGTCGTAGATGAAGGCGATGGAAGGGGTGGAGATGGGGGTGGTGTAGCCGGTGGAGAGAAACAGCCTGGCCTTGAGCTGGTCGCAGGCGCTCTGCAGGCCGGCGCGATCTTCATCCGCTTCCGCAAAGGCAAAGCGAGGGATCTCGGAAAAAAAAGTTCCCGGTGGCAACCAAGTTTGCCCGCGGGTGAGCACCACAAACTTCGTTGCCTTCTTGGCCTTGACCCACTCTTCAATGAGGCTCAGCCACAGGTAGGACTGATCCAAAAGTGGAGAGCGAGAAAACCCTTCCGACTGCCAGATAACCCCGTCGATGACGATCATCCCCCACCTCGTCTGAGCAATTTAAGAGACATTGAGAGCGGCAAACATCCTGGCCAGGTAGAAGTCTTTGTAGCGGGTTTGGGCAATTTGGTCATGAACACCCAGGACAAAAGCCACCAGATCATAGGACAGGTAAATCTCATGCAAAACTACCGCCATAGCCAGCCGCTGGCGCGAGGAAAGCCGATCCAGGTGCATAAAGTTTTTTACGTAAACATAGTCGCACCACAGCACTTGGGTGTAAGGGCGATAGGTTCTGGCTGAAAAGGGCTTGAGGCAGGCGCCAAAGTTGCTGGTCATGCCGTGGAGGAGAAAGCCTTCTTCCCTAAGGGCAATATCTACGTCGCTGAAAAGAGGTTGGCCTTTATAGAGAGGGATGTACTCCACTTCTGTTTGGATAACAGTAACACTCTGTAGAGTTTTTCTAGCGCCCCGGATAACATCCAGCTCGGCTCCCTGAACATCCATCTTGAGAAAGTCCACTTCGCCCAGCTCTGGAATATCATCCAGGCGGGTGGTCTGGACTTCCTCAACCCGAGTTACCTGACAAACTTCTGCCAAGTTCTCAAAATGCTGGGCCAGCTCCTGATCGGGCTCGTAAAGAGAGGAGGTGTAGCCGGTATTGGTGAAATAGAACTTGCGGCGGGATCCATCCCCAATGAAGTAGGGAAAGTACTGCCGCTTCACTTTGTCGGCGCGAGGAGCCTCGGCTAGGGCTCTGGCGTTGAGCTTTTCGCATTCTTCTTTTTGGGGCTCAAATCCTATCACTTGGGCATGCCCTTCCTGAACCAGCTTGTCGAAGTTATCGCCGCCCAGAAACATCGCCCCCACGTCTGCAATTCGGATAAAAGGCATGTCTTTGCCGAGGATCTCGCTAATCGGGAAAGGCATTACTCTACTCCACAGAAACGGCTAGATTAGACCGGCTTTGCTGACAAGAGAAAAGCGATTCGGATGCACGGCAACCAAGTTTAGCGCAGTTGGCAGTTGCACAGAAGCCTGAACGGTACTGAGATCTTGGATCATCGGGTTGTAAACATAAATGAGATAGCCTAATTCGGCGAGAAGCTTCGCCGACTCCAAACCTGAAAACTGGCCGACATTTTGGTTTTCAAACAGGATTACCGGGCTGCAGGTCTCGATAAGTTTTCTCCCCCCCTTCAAAACGGGAACTTCTGCCCCTTCCGCATCGACTTTGAGCAAATCAATGTCGGGGCTGCCCTCTGAGATCCACAGCTCGTCTAAGGTAATTTGCTGCACCGGCTTGGTTTCTTCTACAACCGACATGGGATCCGTGACGATGCGGTTGAAAACGCTGGCCCCTTCGCAAACCAAATAAACTTCCCGAGGCTCTTCGCCAACTGCAGCTTCCACGACCTGTACAGAGGGATCGAGTTGGTTTTGAGCAACAGTTGCCCGCAAGCACTGCAAACATCCCGGCGTGGGCTCGATGGCATAGACTTTTCCAGACTCGCCCACACAGCGGGCAAATAGAAAAGTATAAACGCCAACGTTGGCCCCCACGTCAATGGCGTTCATGCCCGGCTTGAGGATTTGCCGACACAGCTCGATTTCACTCTCAAACCAGCGATCTTGAGCCAGGAGGACGAAGGTCACAATGCTTTTAAGATCTGGCTCTAGCCTTAGCTTGTACCCCTCATACTGAGTCCAAATTTCCATACTGGCCACCGCCTCCGAGGCTGGATCTCCGTTAGGAGGCGTTTCTAACTCTTGCTCTGCTGAATCCGACTCCGCCTTGGAGGGATCCTGCCGCGGAATGTAGCGATCTAGAGCCAGTTGCAGCACTTGCAGGGCCCTGTCCTTCTGCCCAGGGAAATGGTCGGCTATTTTCTGCAGCAAGAAAGCCCCTTCCGGCTGCGCCTGCGCTGCCACATTCATGGCAACCACCATCTGGGCCTCTAAGTCCTCTGGGTCAATGGCTGCAGCCAGCCGCCAGTAGGGCAATGGCTCCGGTCGGTAAACGACTCCGCTGTGGTGGGCTAGCCAACGGGCTAGAGTGTGGAGGTAGCGCTCGCGGGGGCCAAGGCGGGAAGCAGAAGCGGCCTTGGAAGAGCGGCGGGCCTTTTTGCTAGCAGAAGCCAGACGAGGGGGATCCCAAGCGAGCTTGGGCTGGGATCCAGTTAGGCCCAAGCTGGGATCTTCTAGGTAACGCTGGGTCAAAAGCCGGGAGAGCAGCTCTTTTCCCTCTTGGAGGGCCGTGTAGCCGCTTCCCAAGGCCAAAAGGGCATGGAGGCGATTAAACTGACAGGGGAGATGATTGGGATCGAGATCCAAACCCTGCCGCCAAGCTGCCAAAGCCAGGGCCCAAGCCGCACGTCGCTCCCGCGAGGTTTTGGCTTGCTGGGCCTTCAAGCAGTGAGAGATGCCCAGCTCGTTACATTCATCGGCAGTGGTGGGGATCCCCATGGCTTCGCTAACTAAGCTGCTGAATTATCCTACCACCTTGCCGGAGCTGCACTGGGTCTTCCCTGAACAGGCAGAAGAGAGGGCGGAAAAAGTTTGGTAACCTGGGAGAGCGATGCCGCTTGTGGTTGAGGGATGTTCATGGTACGCCGTTTCCCCGTCTGGATTGCTGCTGCCGCCCTGGCAGGAGGGATCGCCTGTACCCAGGCAGCTCCTGTGCAAACTCCTGACCAGGTGGTGAGCACTTTCATCGCTGCTGCCGAGAAGGGGGACTGGGGCACGGCAGACAGCTACCTGACGGAGCGCTTCAGCAATGCCCTCCGGCCGGGATCCCTGCCTTCGATTTGGGGCACGGTGGGGGAGAACGTGCAGGTGCGCAACCAAGAGGTGACCGGGAAGACGGCCTATGTTTGGGTGGAGGGCACCGACTCGCTGGAGGACGCAGCCCAGCGTCTGGGGCTGGATCCCTTGACGTTGCGCAAGTATTTGACCCAGCCGGATCTGGCGGATCCCACCTATCAGCAGTTGGCCCCTCAGTTGGTGGGTCTGCGCCTGGAGGGAGACACGGTGACCTCCCGCGTCAAGATCACCCTCTACCAGCAAGATCGCGGCTGGCGAATTGAAGTGTGGCAGCCGGATAAGCCACCTGCTGCTTCGGGATCCCAGTCGGAAAACCCAGAAGAGACAGAAGCAGCGGATCCCGGTGAAAATTCTGCATCTCCAACCGAGAACCCCTAGGACTGTTACCTGCAGGGAGATTGGGGAGGGTGTGGATGTGAGAGCGTGGTTTTTCTTGGTGCTGGCTTTGCTGCCTCTGGGGGGCTGTTGGCAGGCCAAAACGGTTGAAGAAACGCTGCGGGAGTTTGTCCAGGCGGCCAATGCCCGCGATTTTGCCACCGCAGAAGCCCTGCTCACCCCGCGGCTGCTAAAAGGGATCCCTCCGGGGGCCTTGGATCAATCGTGGCCCTCAGCGGAGGAGTTTACCCTCACCCCCATTCAAGCGGTGGGCAATACGGCCATTTTCCGGGTGGAGGCAATCCTGAAGCCAGAAGCGGTGGTGCCGACTTTGCGTTTCCAGTTCACTGCCGAGGAGCTGCAACGATTTTTAACAGAGCCGGATCGGGAGGATCCCCGGTTTCGCCCTTTTCGCTCTCAGTTGGGCTTCTACGAGCCTTTGCCGGAGGGTCGGCTGCGCGCAGTTATGGAGGTTACCCTCTATCGCCAGGCTCAAGGGTGGCGGGTGGAGTTGGCTCGGCTGCAGCCTTTAAATACAGAGGTTCTCTACGAGCCAATCAAGTTAGCGGAAGAAGCACAGCCTTTCCAACTAACTGGGACGGTGCGGCTGCTCAACCGCAAGGAGGGCTGGATTGGGGTCAATTTGGAGAAAGTCAGTCCCAGCTTGGATCGCTACGCGGGCACGTGGGTCTCGGTGGTTCCCGCTGAGGAGGTGCAAGTGACTCGCCTTGGCCGCTCTGCCAGCTGGCTGGATCTGCTCCCGGGAGATGTGGTGGAAATGGAAGGCACCGTTCGGTTCGCCGTCAACGTCGATGCGGAAGGATCGATCCCAGCAGCCATTCGGGCCGAGCAAATCAGGGTGCTGCAGACCCTCACCCCCAGCCCCTCTCCCAGCCCAAGCGCTCCGCGTCGCTAAACGCAAACACCCCCGGCCCCTCTCCCAGGGGGAGAGGGGGGTAGGTTCTTGAACTCAACGCAGCGGCGAGTGCAACAGCACCACCAGCCGCTCTTCCAGGAACTTGAGATTGGCCACCACTTGGTTAAAGGCCTCTTCGGGGGTCCAATCCATGAGATCTAGCGCCTTGGCCGCCAGGGCCTGTACAGGAACAGGCTCTTCTCCAAAAACATCGATCAACCAGCGCACCGAGAAGGGATCGATGGTGATGTTGCCCTCGGAGCCGGGCCAGCCGTTGATGTTGACCGGGCCATTGTCGCGGATGGCATTCTCAAAGGCAGCCTTGGCGTTGAGCCTCAGCAGCAGAGGATGCGCCTGTACCAAGCCATTTCTCCATTCCTCGCTGCTGAAGGGTTGAGGAGAAGTCGCCCCGGTGGGGTGGCCACACCAGAAGTCGATCAGGCGGGTCAGGTTAGGAAAGATTAACTCGATAAAGTGCAGCAGCTCCTCCTGGCTGAGCTTTTTGATTTGCCGCAGGGCGTAGGGAACGGGCTTGGTGAGGACCCGCTCCAGCTTCCACTGCTGCCAATTGACCATACTGATGAACTCCAGCCCGGCCTGGCGGAGCATCTCAAAGACCTGAGGCACGGTAAAGCCTTTGTCGCTGCGCAGCAGAAAGTTGGCCAGGATCCCATTGGTGGTTTTGATGGCATCCCCCTGCCAGTGGCTTTTGACGAAGCTGCCCTCGTGAAGGGCATCCATCAGCTCCCTGAGGATGGGAACGGCTTTGGCAGCCGGCTCATCCATCACCCCCAGCAGCTCCATGGCATCCTGCATGTTGAAGATAAACTGGCGCTGGTAAAGGCTGTGGACATTGGTGCGGATGATGCCGTCCGGTTTGAGGACTTGGCGCATGCCTTTCAGCCCCGCCACCGGATCGTCCAGTAGGTAGAGCACGTCGTTGCAGGCGATGAAATCGAACTGCTCCCCCAAGGCCTGCAGGTCGGTGATGTCCATCACCTCGAAACGCGCCTCTTTGATCTGGTGGAACTCGAAGCGCTGCCGGGCCATTTTCAGGGATTCTGCCGAGATATCCACCCCGACAAAAGAAGCTCCTGGATTGGCCGTGGCCAGCACGAGGGTCTCCCAGCCGGAGCCACAGCCGGCGTTGAGCATCACTTTGCCCTCGGGTTTGACCACCTTGCGGTTGCGGCGATAGTAAGCGGTGGTGAGGCTGTTGGCAAACAGCGCGAAGTTATCCGTAACCGTCTGCTCAATCGGCACATTCGGGTACGGAAACTCGTCAAACTGTGCCTGAACCAACTTGGAAGTGGATTGCTCCGGCATAGGGATCCCTGCCTCTGTAGGACTGATTAGGATTCTAAAGCGATTCCAGGGTTTAACCCAGGCGCTGCTCGGTTTCGGGATCGAACAGGTGGAAGCGATCCATATCGAAGATCATTTCCGCCCACTGGTTGACGCGCAGCTGGGTACGGGGATCCACGCGGGCAATAAACTCCTGCTCGGCCAGGATCCCTTCTCGGTCGCTGGTGCTGAGATAGAGGATTACTTCATGGCCCACCAGCTCCGTTACCGAGACCTTAGCCCGCACCGGGGCAGGTTGGATCCCTGGGGGTTGGTAGTGGGGATCGTGGATGTTTTCCGGGCGGATGCCGAAGATGACCGACTTGCCGACGTATTGCCAATAGGGATCTGCCTGGTGGGGCGGGATGGCCACGCGGAAGGCGCCGGTATCGATCCAGAGGGTGCCCTCCTGCTCCCGCAGCTTGGCCTGGAAGAAATTCATGGCGGGGCTGCCGATGAACCCGGCCACAAACAGGTTGGCCGGGCGGGTGTAGAGGGTGTGGGGGGTATCCACCTGCTGCAGGCGGCCATCCTTCATGACGGCGATGCGGTTGCCCATGGTCATGGCCTCCACCTGGTCGTGGGTAACGTAGATAAAGGTGGTGCCCAGTTGCATGTGCAACTTGCTAATCTCGGCCCGCGCCTGTACCCGCAGCTTGGCATCCAAGTTGGAGAGGGGCTCATCCATCAAAAACACCGCCGGATTGCGCACGATGGCCCGCCCGACGGCAACCCGCTGCCGTTGCCCACCCGAAAGTTCCTTGGGCTTGCGGTTGAGCAGGTGTTCGATCCCAAGGCGCTTGGCCACCCCCCTAACCCGGCTTTCGATCTCCGCCCGTGGCAGGCCGCGCAGCTTGAGGCCAAAGGCCATGTTCTCGGCCACGGTCATGTGGGGGTAGAGGGCATAGGATTGGAAGACCATGGCGATATCCCGATCCTTGGGGGGGACATCGTTCACCACCCGGTCGCCGATGTAGATGGATCCGGCGCTCACTTCTTCCAAGCCGGCCAGCATGCGCAGGGAGGTGGTTTTGCCGCAGCCGGAGGGGCCGACAAAGACGAGAAATTCCCCGTCTTCGACGGTGATGTTCAGGTCGTGGACGGCGGTGGTGTCTCTGTAGCGCTTGGTAACGTGTTCGTAGGTAACGCTGGCCATGCTCTCAACCTTGGCTCCGTTGCGCACTCAAACCCTATCCAAAGCGACGGGCAAAAGTCAAATGGGGTTCGGTTTAAGTTCGCTAGGGAAGGCTGGGGATCCCTGCAGCGAAGCCAGTTTATGGTCGTTGCCCCTGCCCTTGCCCCGGCCCCTTTCCCAGAAGGAGAGGGGAGCTGGGAAGCCATGGAATCTTGAACCGAAATGTAAAAAAAGGTAGGCTCATCGCCTACCTCTATGGGATCCTTTTTCCCTATTAGGAAGTTGCCTAACCTCTAGGCCATCAGGAGACAACGCTCACTTTGACCACTTGGGCTTTTTCAGAGTCGGCCTTCGGCAAGGTGAGGGTGAGGATCCCATCTTTGTATTCGGCTTTCACCTGATCGTGTTTGATCCGGTTCGGCAGTGGGATCACCCGTTGGAAGCGCCCATAACGGAATTCAGTCCGGGTTACCCCTTTGTCTTCAGAGCGCTTCTCAAATCGCCGTTCCCCGGTGATGGAGACCGCTTCGGCTGTCGCTTGGATATCCAAGTCGTTGGGGTTCAAGCCGGGCAGCTCCAGCTTCAGGGTAATGGTTTCGGGATCATCGTGCATCTCCACTGCCGGCATGAAGGCGAAGCCGTCAGCTTCGGTGGTGCGAGGGATCAACCGGTCGAACATCCGGTTCATTTCCCGTTGAATTTCGTCAATTTCACGAAATGGATCCCAGCGGACAAGAGCCATAGAGCATCCTCCTCCTCTATTACTTTGCTTTTTTGACTTCCAGTTCGAGTTTGGAGCTTAGCTTTTGGGGCTCAACTTTAGAGGTGCAAGCAAAACCTCTATGCTTCTAGTGTAGTCAAATCCGTTCCGGGAAATGTAGGGTTTTCTGGAATGTTTCTTAGGTGTTTACCCTACAGGTTTATCTATCCAAAACCCTCTAGGACTCCGTATGTTTGGGGCGGCGATGGAGTTTTGTGGGTAACCACATACTGAGACCGGTGGCCACCATCACCAGCAGCCCCAGTCCGTTTAAGAACGGGTAAACCGCTTGCAGGTCGAGGGGGCCCCACTGCCCTTTGTGGATTTGGATCAGCCAGTAGTAGTCGAAGTTTTCGTTAAGGCGGGCAATTTGATAGAGGGATCCCGTTAGCACCGTTACCACCAAAGGCAAGGCCAGGATGGGGGCAAGGGTGCGGTGGATGCGGCGGATCCTCTTTGGATTCAGGGCCATTGAGCTTTCTCCAGGGCAATGGGGCGATCCCCGCCATGGTATCAGGGCGACCCAGGGCAGATTTGGAATCCTACTCCACCCTGCTCAAGAACGGATCCCGAGCAAATCCTCGATCTTGGGCATTTGCTCGGGGGGGATGACCCGTCCTTCGTCCTCAAAGCCAGGGATCTCGTGGAAGTTGAGGTAGCGGTACAGCTCGCCGGCAAAGGGCTGGATCTTGGTGGAGACGATCTCTCGGTACTCCTCAGGGGTGGGGATCCGGCCCAAAAGGGCGCAGGCGGCGGCCAGCTCGGCGGATCCCAGATAAACCCGCGCGTCTTTGCCCATGCGGTTGTTGAAGTTGCGGGTGGAGGTGGACATGACGGTGGCCCCGTCTTCCACGCGGGCTTGGTTGCCCATACACAAGCTGCATCCCGGCATTTCTGTTCTGGCCCCGGCGGCAGCAAAGATGCCGTACACGCCTTCCGAGCGCAGTTGTGCCTCATCCATGCGGGTGGGCGGACAGATCCAGAATTGGCGCACCTTGGCCCGCCCTTGGCCTTCCAGGATTTTGGCGGCGGCGCGGTAGTGGCCGATGTTGGTCATGCAGGAGCCGATGAAAACTTCGTCAATCTTGATCGGCGTATCGGGGTTGCCGGCGGCGTGTTGGGCATGGACTTCGCTCAGGGTCATCACCTTGTCGGGATCGTTGGGGGCACAGACAATTGGCTCGGTGATGGTGCTGAGGTCAATTTCGATGACTTCGGCGTATTCGGCGTCGGGATCCGCTTCCATCAGGCTGGGGTTGGCCAGCCATGCTTCCATTTTGGCGATGCGCCGCAGCAAGGTTCTCGCATCCTGATAGCCGCGGGCGATCATGTTCTTCAGCAGCACCACGTTGGAGCGCAGATATTCTGAGACCGTCTCGATGCTCAGCTTGATGGTACAGCCGGCACAGTTGCGCTCTGCCGAGGCATCGGTAAACTCGAAGGCCTGCTCCACCTTCAGATCCGGCAGGCCCTCGATCTCCATGATGCGCCCGGCAAAGACGTTTTTCTTGCCTTTTTTCTCAACGGTGAGCAGCCCCCTCTGAATGGCCACGTAGGGGATGGCATGGACAATGTCCCGCAGGGTGATCCCCGGCTGCAGTTCCCCCTTAAAGCGCACCAGCACCGATTCCGGCATGTCCAAGGGCATCACCCCCATGGCGGCGGCAAAGGCCACCAGACCGGATCCCGCCGGGAAGGAGATCCCCAAGGGGAAGCGGGTGTGGGAGTCGCCCCCAGTGCCCACGGTGTCGGGCAGCAACATGCGATTCAGCCAGGAGTGGATGATGCCATCGCCGGGACGCAGGACAACGCCCCCGCGGGAAGCGAAAAAGTCGGGCAGCTCTTTGTGGATCTGGATGTCCACCGGCTTGGGATAGGCGGCGGTGTGGCAGAAACTCTGCAGCACTAGGTCGGCGTTGAAGCCCAGACAGGCCAGCTCCTTCAGCTCATCGCGGGTCATGGGGCCGGTGGTGTCCTGGGATCCCACCGTGGTAATGAGGGGCTCACAACTGGTGCCCGGGCGCACGCCTGGCAGCCCACAGGCTTTGCCCACGATTTTTTGCGCTAGGGTATAGCCTTTGCCGGTGTCTGCCGGTGGAGTGGGGCGGATAAACAAGGTCGAGGGAGGCAAACCCAAGGCTTGGCGGGTTTTGTCGGTGAGGGCACGGCCAATCAACAGGGGAATACGTCCCCCCGCCCGCACTTCGTCGGGGAGGGTCACGGGCCGCAGGGAAAAGGTGGAGAGAACCTGGCCGGCCTCAGAGCGGATCACGCCTTCGTAGGGGCAAATGGTAACCACCATGCCGGTTTCCAGGCGGGAGACATCGCACTGGATGGGCAAGGCCCCGGCATCTTCGGCGGTGTTGAAGAAGATGGGCGCAATGGTGCCCCCCAGGATCACCCCCCCAGCCCGCTTGTTGGGCACATGGGGAATGTCGTGGCCGATGTGCCAGAGCAGCGAGTTGAGGGCGGATTTGCGGGAGGAGCCGGTGCCCACCACATCCCCCACAAAGGCAACGGGATGGCCGCGGCGCTTCAGCTCGGCAATGGTAACCAGGGATCCTGGAGCACGGGACTCCAGCATGGCTTGGGCGTGGAGGGGGATATCCGGGCGGGTGGTGGCGTGGGCGGCGGGGGAAAGGTCATCGGTGTTGATCTCGCCGGCAACCTTGAACACTGTTACAGTGATTGCTGCGGCCAGGGGAGCTTTGGCGGTAAACCATTCGCCCTTGGCCCAGGACTCGATCACCTGTTGGGCATAGGCATTGCCGGACTGGCTCAGCTCCAGCACGTCGTGAAAGGCATCGAAAACCAGCAGGGTGTGGCTGAGGGCGCGGGCTGCTGCCGCTGCGATCTCATGCCGCGCATCCCGCAACAGATCCAGCAAAACCTGGACGTTGTAGCCCCCCAGCATGGTGCCCAAGAGCTCCACCGCCCGCAGGGGAGTGATCAACGGGGATTCAACCTCCTCCTTGGCCACAGCGGCCAAAAAGCCCGCTTTCACATAGGCGGCTTCATCGACCCCCGGCGGGACGCGCTCTGTTAAGAGGTGCAACAAAAAGGCTTCTTCGCCAGCAGGCGGGGCCTTCAGGAGCTCGCACACCTGGCTGGTCTGGGCAGCGTTTAAGGGCAGCGGCGGGATCCCTTGGGCCTCGCGGGCAGCGGCGTGTTGGCGGTATTCGGCCAGCATGGGGGTTTAGGCACTCGACGTGGGTATTTATTCTACCGCTAGCTCGGCAGAGGAAAGGTCCTCGAGAAGGGATCCCATCCGCTGGCGGTAACTCAGTTTGGCCTAGGATAGCTCCGCCAACAGCTCTTTTTGGTAAAGGCCAATACAAGCCTGGATCAAGTCGTCCAGCTCCCCATCCAAGATGGGCTGCAGAGGGAAATTCTGGTTGAGGCGGTGGTCGGTAACGCGGTTGTCCTTGTAGTTGTAGGTGCGAATTTTTTCCGAGCGGGATCCCGTTCCCACCTGCATGCGCCGAGCAGAGCTAATGGAGGCCTGTTGCTCCTGCAGCTTCATCTCGTAGAGTTTGGCCCGCAAAATCTGCATGGCCCGCTGGCGGTTCTGCAGTTGGGAACGCTCCTCGGTACAAAACACCCGGATCCCGGTGGGCTTGTGGAGAAGATCCACCGCCGTCTCCACCTTGTTCACGTTTTGGCCGCCTGCCCCCCCAGAACGTGCCGTTTTGATTTCGATGTCTTTCGGGTCGATGACCACCTCCACCTCGTCCACCTCTGGCATCACCGCCACCGTGGCCGTCGAGGTGTGGACACGGCCTTGCGCTTCGGTGACGGGCACCCGCTGCACCCGATGCACGCCAGCTTCAAACTTGAGCTTGCTGTACACCTGATCCCCTTGAATCTCCAGGATCGCCTCTTTGTAGCCCCCCAGCTCTCCTTCCGAGAGGCTCGCCAGACGCACCGACCAGCCCAGCTTTTCGGCGTAGCGGGTGTACATGCGGGCCAGATCCGCCGCCCACAGCGCCGCCTCCTCCCCACCGGTGCCGGCGCGAATCTCCAACATAATGTTCTTGTCGTCGTTGGGATCCCGGGGCAGCAGCAGCAGGGTGAGCTTTTCCTCCAGTTGTTCTTGGCGGGCCCGCAGTTGCTCAAGTTCCGCTCTTGCCATCGCCTCCAGCTCCGGGTCGGAGGCCGATTCCCGCAAAAGTTCTTCCGTCTGTTGCAGATCGCGATTCAGCTTTTGCCAGTCGTGAAAAGCCTGGACGGTGGCCTCCAAGGAGGAGCGGGCCTTGGCAATCCGCTGCAGCTCAGCTGGATCCGTGGCCACGTCCGGATCGGCCAAGCGCACCGTCAGCTCCTGAAAGGTGGCTTCGACATTCTTAAGCTGGTCGATCAGTTGAGCAGAAGCCATAGACTTGCGATACCCAGGAATCCAAGTATTGCCCACACCCAGATGGGGGAACCTCTACTTGGCCTTTTTGCCACCGCTCATGCCGTATTTGCGCATGAACTTCTCCACCCGGCCTTCGCTGTCGATGATCTTCTGGCTGCCGGTGAAAAAGGGATGGTTGCCCGACCAAACATCCACCTTGAGCTCCGGCTTGGTGGATCCCACCGTCATCACCACTTCGCCGTTGCAGATGACTTTGGCTTCTGGATACCACTGCGGGTGCAATCCTTTCTTGGGCATAACCCTTTCCTCCTCTGGGCCTGTTTCTATACCCTTGTCTATCAACATCTTCCTCTAAAAACAACGGCAGGGATCCCTAGCGCTTCGAGTACTGGGGAGCCTTGCGGGCCTTGCGCAGGCCGTATTTCTTCCGCTCCACGGCGCGCGGATCCCGTTTCAGATAACCCTCTACTTTCAAAGGGCCGCGATTGGCCGGATCCACCTCGCAGAGAGCGCGCGCCACCCCCAGCTTGATCGCATCCGCCTGGCCGTGAACGCCGCCGCCATGGGCTCGCACTAGGATATCGTAGGAGTTTTCCAGACCAAGGATCTCCAGCGGCCCCTTCACACTGGCCAGCAGGGCTTCTTGATACTGCAGATACTGGTCTCCCGGCCTGTCGTTGATGATGATTTTGCCCGTGCCGGGCACCAAACGCACGCGGGCAACGGCGGCTTTGCGGCGTCCCGTTCCCCAATAAACGGCTCGTTGGCTGCTCGCTTGAGTCATGCTTTGGCTCCTGGGATCGTGTTGAGGGGATAAACCTGGGGTTGCTGGGCCTCATGAGGGTGGTTTGGCCCGACATAAACTTTCAGCTTGGTGAATTGCCGCCGGCCCAACCGGGTGTGGGGCAACATCCCCTTGATCGCTTTTTCCACCACCCGCTCCGGCAGGCGCGCCTGCAGTTGGGCAAAGGTTTCTACTTTCATGCCGCCAGGACGGCCAGAGTGGCGGCGGTAGAGCTTTTGGGTGCGCTTTTTGCCAGTGACCACCACTTTCTCAGCGTTGATCACAATTACATAGTCCCCCGTATCCAGGTGAGGGGTGAAGTCCGGTTTGTGCTTACCCCGCAAGAGGGTGGCCACAGCGGCGGCCAAGCGGCCCAGGCGCTGATTGGCAGCATCCACCAGATACCAGCGGGGCGCCAGAGTTTCGGGGTTGGGAAGGGGAGTTTTGTTCATGGCAGGCAAGGAAACATATCAGGACAAGCTTGGAGATCGCCCAGATCAACCGCAGGAATGGGCCAACGCAGCCGGCGACCGGAGGGCGGAGGGAGGCTCTGTGGGCAAGGCCCAAAAGGGCGGCGAGTGGGCGAACTGTTGACCGAAGGGATCCGCAGCATAGCCCACATCCGTCAGGCACAGCCCTTGCGGAGGAGCGCTGTAGCGGGTGCGCATCTGGCTCCAGTCGTTGTGTTGCCACAGGTGGACAAACTGTGCCGGGCTGAGCTGGCCCCGGCCCACCACCTCTAGGGATCCCACCAAGAGCCGCATCATCCGGTAGAGGAAGCCGCTGGCCTGCACCTCGATGCTGATCAAGTCCCCCAGCCGCTGGCAGAGCACCTCCTGCACCTGTACCCGCGAGTGGGGCCGATCCGATCCCCGCCGCCGGAAGGCTTCCAAGCTGTGCTCCCCCAGCAGGGAATTCAGGGCTTCCGCCATCGGCTCCACCTGCAGAGGCCAACGCACTTGCCAGCTAAAGAGGCGCCAGAACACATCCGGTCGCTCCCGGTTCAGGATCAGGTAGCGGTAACGGCGCCAGCGAGCCGAAAAGCGGGCGTGCCAGGAGTCAGGCACTTGAGCAGAAGCCAGCACTACCACATCTTCCGGCAGACAGTCGTTCAGCACCCTCGACCACTCCGCCGCAGGGATACCGGAGGTGGTGTCGAAGTGGGCCACCTGGCCTGCAGCATGAACCCCCGTATCGGTGCGACCGGCCCCATAGAGGGTTACCGGATGCCCCGCCCGCGACGCAATCGCCTCCTCCAGCACCCCTTGCACGGTACGGCGGGACACCTGGCGCTGCCAGCCATAGAACCTGCTGCCGAGGTACTGAATTCTCAGGGCAATGCGACGGTACGGCATGGATCCCTTTCCGCTACACCAGCTCGATGACCGCCATTTCTGCTCCATCCCCCCGCCGATGCACGGTGCGCAAGATGCGGGTATAGCCACCGGGCCGATCCCGGTAGCGCTCAGGAGCCTGCTCAAACAGGGAGCGCACCAGCTCCTTGTCGTAGATGTAGGCCAGCGCCTGTCGCCGCGCCGCCAGGGATCCCTCTTTGGCCAGGGTGATCATCTTCTCGGTGGTGGCCCGAATGGCTTTGGCGCGGGCTTTGGTGGTGGTGATCCGCCCTTCCCGCAGCAGAGCCGTGGTCAGCGCCCGCATCAGGGCCTTGCGCTGGTCGGCGGGCTTATTGAGGTGGGGGGTACGACGGCGGTGGCGCATGGTAACCTCTGTCTTGTGTCCTACACTCTTCGGGGATCCTTGGGTTTTGACGCGGTTGTGCTAGCGGTGCAGATGCTTGAGACGGAACCTAAACTCTATGCCTTGCCTTTTTCGCGGGTGCGGGGCAGTGTCAGACCAAAGCGGGCTTTCAAAGCCTGCACCACCTCTTCGGCAGACTTCTGGCCAAAGTTTTTGATCTCCAGCAGATCTTCCTCGGTATAGAGCAGCAGATCGGCCACCGTGTTGATCTGAGCTCGCTTCAGACAGTTGTAGGCCCGTACCGAGAGCTGTAGCTCCTCGATGGGGATCTGGTTTTTTTGGTTGTCCTCGGCTGGCTGGGGCGGCACAGGAGCATCGAAGCTGACCTCCTGCAGCGGTGCGAACAAGCCCACCAAAATGCGGGCTGCTTGGCTGAGGGCCTCTTGCGGGGTGAGGCTGCCGTTGGTCCAGATTTCCAATACTAGCCGATCTTTTTCCAGGAATTGGCCCACCCGAGCTGCTTCCACGGCGTAGTTCACCTTGCGCACCGGCATGAAGACAGAGTCGATCTGCAGAAAATCAATCGCCATCGCTTTGCTGTCGGAGTAATCGACGGCGCGGTAGCCATGTCCCCGGCCAATCATGAACTCCATTTCCAAAATCGCTCCTTCCGCCAGGGTGGCAATGTGGTGACGGGGGTTGATCACCTCCACATCGCTGGGCAATTGCAGCTTCTCAGCAGTAACTTCCCCTGGCCCCTGAGCCACCAAGCGGCCCACCTGAGTCTCGGGGGAACTGGAGCGCAGCACCAGCTCCTTCATGTTTAGAAGGATCTCCATCACGTCTTCCCGCACCCCCGGCACCGTGGAAAACTCGTGGGTCACCCCGGCAATGCGTACAGCAGTCACCGCCGTCCCCTCCAGATTGGAGAGCAACACCCGCCGCAAAGCGTTGCCCACCGTGATCCCTTGGCCGCGCTCTAGCGGCCCCAAAGCAAATTTGCCGTAGTGAGCGCCACTGTCATCCCGACGAGATTCGACACACTCGGTCTGGTAGGCAACAGCACTTGCGCTCGCTCTGCTGCCCAGAGAGTGGGAGAGGGTTCGGCTGGTTTGAATCGTCATGGTGGCCCCGTCCGTCTGGCTCGACATCCGTTTGGAGAACTGATGAAACTTCGAGGTCATCTCACGCTTGGGCAGACCTGTAGCTCTGGAGCAAACTCCTACAGACGCTCGACCGGCCCTCAACGCGGGATCCTTTAGACACGCCGCCGCTTGGGAGGACGGCAACCGTTGTGGGGAATGGGGGTAATATCTCGAATAAGGGTAATTTCCAAGCCCGTTGCCTGTAGAGCGCGAATGGCGGTTTCTCGACCGGCTCCCGGCCCGCTGACCATCACTTCGATCTGGCGCATGCCGTTCTCCATGGCTTGACGCGCCGCACTTTCTGCTGCCATTTGGGCGGCGAAGGGAGTGCCCTTTTTGGCCCCTTTGAAGCCCGTAGAACCTGCCGAGGCCCAAGACACCACATCGCCATTGGGATCCGTGATGGTGACGATGGTGTTGTTGAAGGTGGACTGAATGTAGGCCACCCCATTGGGGATGTTCTTTTTGACTTTACGTCCGCGCCGTTGCTGCCGAGCCATGATCCAGGTGTCCTTGCAATCGACTGTTTGGGGTTGGGATTCGGGATGGTGGAAGAGTTTTGCCTTCCGCGCAAAGCCGAGCGACTACTTCTTGGCAGGAGCTTTCTTCTTGCCGGCCACCGTTTTCCTGACCCCCTTGCGGGTGCGGGCGTTGGTGCGGGTGCGCTGACCACGCACGGGCAGACCCAGGCGATGGCGACGACCTCGATAGGTGCCAATGTCGATCAGCCGCTTGATGTTCATCGCCTCCTGGCGGCGCAGATCCCCTTCTACCTGGTATTCGCCCTCCACCACCGTTCGCAGGGCGGCCACCTCAGCGTCGGTGAGGTCGCGGGTACGAGTATCCGGATTGATGCCGGTCTTCGCCAAAATTTGGCGGGAGCGGGTCAGCCCAATGCCGTAAATATAGGTCAGGGCAATCTCCACTCGCTTTTCTCGGGGGATGTCAACTCCCGCAATCCGTGCCATAGTCAGGGGTACCTTATCGAAATCAAATCAAACCAAGTTGCCTGCCTGAGATGGGATTTTTATTCAGGGGGATGTGGCCGTGGAGATGCCGGTCTTGGGATCCATGCTCACCGAGAGGTCTAGCCAACGTTTTGCTCGGTTGTGTCGGAAGCCTTTGCCTCTGTCTCCCATTGCAGGCTGAACCCACCCACCATCGACCCTCTAGCCCTGCCGCTGCTTGTGCTTGGGGTTGGAAGAACAAATGACCATCACCCGACCGTGGCGGCGGATGACCCGGCATTTTTCGCAGATCCGACGGACGGAAGGCCGTACCTTCATGGTTGATCCTGACAAAACCAGCGAATATCCATTCTATGTTCGTCTGGGCAACCTGTCAAAAAATGGGTTTGGGCTTTCCGGCACCGAGGGGACAGTCGGGTTGGCTATGCTGGTTGGGCAAGGATCTCCTGAGTCAAAGTAGGCGCGACTGTGGGGTGGAGAAGGCCATGCGGTGGCAATGGCTGGTTGTGCTGAGTGGTGTGCTGGGGCTGGGATCCCCTGTGTTGGGGCAAGGGATCCCTTTGCCGGCAGCAGGCTCCTCCTCTGCGGTGGAGAACTTTTCGACGGACGGGAACGGCCTGAGGACAGAGGGGGATTGGCTTTTGCCCTTGCGCAGCTCTGCCGATCGCATCGATGGGGTACCGGATCGGGGCTGGGTTGCGGTTGGGCTGTTGGAGGAGCAGGCGGTGACTCTGCTGGATGGGGCCAGCGGGGATCCCTTGTGGCAGGCGGCGGTGGGGTTTGCTCCCAGTGTGGTGCGGGTGGATGAGGCGCGGCAGGTGGTCTATGCCTCTGGCCCCAATGCCCCTGGGCTGGTGGCCCTCGATCTGCTGACGGGGGAGCTGATTCAGGCTTATGGGTTGCCGGCAGGGGTTTTGGATATTGCCGTGGATGGGGCCACAGGGCGAGTTTTTGCCTCCCTGCCCTCTGCCCAGAGTTTGGCGGTGATGGCTGTTCCCCTGCGCGTCAGCGGTGCGCAAAGCGATTCCTCAGAGCAGCCGCAAGCCCGCAATTTGCCGATGCCCGGCCCCCCCTTGGCGCTGGCCTACGATGCGCAGCGGGGATCCCTGTTTGTGGGTCTAGCCGGGGAGGATCCCCTCAGTTTGCTGGTGGTCAACCCAGACAATGGGGAGTTGTTGGCCCGTTGGCGCGGCGGCAATACTCCGGAAGCCATGGCCCTGGATGCGGAACGGCAACGCTTGGTGGTGCTCAACTCCGGCAGCCAAGACCTGACGGTGCTGGATCTGAGCCGCAGCGGCGAGGCCCTGCAGCGGGTTGGCCTGGATTGGCGACCGACGCGGCTGGCCCTTTCCCCTGATGGACGTTGGGCTTACGTGACCTCCCGCGATAGCGACCGCCTGCAGCTGGTGGATTTACAGACGGGGCGATTGGTGGCCTCGCTGCGGCTGCAGGGACAGCCGACGGGTCTGGTGATGCTGGGGGAGCGGGATCTGTGGGTGGTGGCAGCAGGGATCCCAGCTTTGCGCCGTTTGCAGAATGTGGAAGCCCAAGCTATCGCCGCGCGACGCTCTCGCGAACAGGCGGCCCTTGCCGTCCGCAATGGTGGGACGGAGCCCTCAAATGGGGAAGCCAGCCAGCATGAAGGAGCCCTCTCCCCGGAAGGAGCGGGTGTGGTGACCGGGCGGGTGCTGGATATTGCCGGCCAACCCGTTCAGACGGGGGTTTTGCACTTGGCCGCCACGCCAACCCAACCCCAGCGAACTGTTCGCATTGCTGCCGACGGCACTTATGTGCTGCCGGAACTGCCGGCTGGCCTGTATTTGGTGGATGTGGAGGTGCCGGGTTTTCCGCTGACCAGCACCCAGGTGGAAGTCCGGGCCGGCTTTGTCTCCACTCAGGATATTCGTCTGCCGCCCGGGGAACCGACCCGCCAGCCGGAGGGCATTGGCCTTTTGCCCGATGAACCCGTTTACTCGGATGAGCTGGCCCGCCACCTCAGCATGGCCCTGAAGGAGTTGCAGCCCCAGCGACCGGTGATCCTCTTGAAGGGGCCTTTGGGGCCGGATCCTCGGTTTGAGCCGCTTCTGCCCCTCACCCAGGGCCTAACGTTGTTGGATCGGGATGAGCGCTACACCGCCGACTTGGCCAAGCTGAAGGCCATCGGGGATGCCCTGGGATTGCGCTACATCCTTTTGACCCAGATGCAGATCTCGCGGGACTACAACCGCCAGGGCAACTCTCTGCTGAATACGGCCTTACGCTTTGTGGCCCCGACGGTGCCGGTGGAAATTCCCAACTTCACCCCCAACCAGCTGCGCAGCCGCGGGGTGGTGGTGGTGGTGGACTTGCAGAGGGATCGACCTGGGGATCGGGCTCGCTACTACGAAGCCTATGGGCGGGATGATGTGGGCGGGGATCCGATGTTTGAAGATGCGGCAGCGGGCCTGTTTCGGCTGCAGGTGCGCAACATGGTGCCGGTGTTTGTCCAACAATGGCAAGCCAACAACCCCTTTTCGGGGTGAGGATCCCTGCAGCACCCGTCAGTGGCGCAAAGCAGAATAGAACCGACTGCTATTACCGGATGCAACCTTCGCCATGCCTCTTCTCTTCTTCCATCCTCTCCGGCGCAGGATCAGCTATCGCTACGCAACGCTCTCGCGAACAGGCAGTCTGGCCCTCTGCGGCTGGCTGGCACTGGCTTCAGGAGCGCTGGCTCAGGCTCCGGCCACCCCCATTCCGCGGTTGACGCCGTTGTTTCCCTTTCAAGACAAAGGGCAGCCCCAGGGAACAGCACGGCTGGTGGGGCAGGTGAGCAACAGCGTGGGACAACCTGTGGCGGGGGCACAGGTGCAGTTGGAGGGCATGGAGAACCCCATTCAGCCGATTCAAACCGATGAGCGGGGCGCTTTTGAGCTAGACCATGCCCCAACCGGGCGCCGGATGTTGACGGTGTGGCACCCCGACTATGAAAAGGCAGAGCAGGAGATCCTCCTGCAAGCGGGCCTGACCACCCCTGTGGATGTGGTTTTGCAGGTGCCCATTCGGCCTCAACCCCGTCGTCGCCTTGGCATTTTGGGGGTGGGAGGGTTGGAGCACACCCAACTGTTGGGCCAGCGCCTGGCCATAGAGGCAGTGCGTCTGGGCTTGATCCCCAACGGCGAGAAGGTGGTGCCCCTGGACAACCGTCGCATTCAGCCCATTTTGCAGAAGGTGGGCTGGCCCATCTACGAGCTGTTTGAGTGGGATCGCCGCAAGCCGGAGGCGGTGGGCCAATTTTTCGATTACCTGGGCCTGGAAGCCATCGTCATCGCCCGCGTCGATGTCCTCACTCGACCAGCTTCGCCAACGGAGCTGAGCCTGCGTTCCCGCAGCCGCCTGGAACTGTGGCGGTTTGATGAGCAAGGCAACCTTGTGGTAGATATCCTGGCCGAGGCCAGTCGCGATCAGGTGGAGCGGAGCAACCTCAATGCTGCCGAGCTGGCCCAGCTTTATCAAATCCAAGTCACCCAAATGGCTGCTGAGGTGGGATCCCGCTGGAAGGAAAATCACCCGCTGGCCCAGTACCTAGAACTGGCTCAGGGAGAAGCCCCACCCCCACGCTCCCGCCTGGACACGGCTGTGGAGCTGCGCATCCCCTCTGCCACACCGACTCCCTAGGTCTTAAGCAGAACAGCTCCGGGATCTCTTCTGAATTGCTGCCCGGCGCTGCAGCCGGCCTGACCGCGTCAGCGGTGCGGTTCCCCCCCCAGCGCTTTGCTCCTGACGCCAGCTGTCCCATGGGCTATTTTTGCTGGGGATCCCTTCCGATGGCGCGATAGGGCGAGCCACCCCAGTTTCAAGGCCAGCCCCAGCACCTGCCAGCCGCGCAACCGGATCACCAGGGATCCCCATCCGTGCCAACCGATGCGAGCGAAGGTCAAGCGCAGGTGTTGGGCCAACTGAGGGGGTAGAGCGGCGATTAGTCCCAAGCATTGCCCCGTCAAAGCCGGATCGGCAAAGCCAATTTCCACCCCTCCTTGCCAAGATTGGATGTGGAGCTGCTTGCCCAGCTTCCACAGGTAGGGCCAATCTCTGGGGGAGCAACGTTCTCCCCGCTGTACCGGCCAACGGCCGCGAAGGCGCAGGGATCCCCAACGCCATTCCCAACCACGGCGGCTGCCCCGCACAGTCCACCCCCCCCACCCGTGCCATTTCCAGATCCAGGCAAGGGGGCCCTGCCAGGGTTTGCGGTAGCGCAGAATGAGCTGTTGAGGCCAGAACAAGAGAGTTCCCACAAAGACGGCCAGCAGCAATCCCAAAGGACTCCGTCCCGCTAACGCGAACAGCTTGAGCACCGACTGGGATCCTCCGCGGTCAATCCATAGCGGGCCAGAAAACGGGGCAAATCGACCACCAGGCAGGTGTAGGATCCCTGCATCACCAGCCGCTCCTGTTGGGTAATCTCGACCTGAAACCGAATGCGTCTTCCCTCCACGGCCACGACTTCGACCCGAACCTGCAAGGGATCCCCCGCCACCGCTGCCGACCGATGCTCCAAGGCAAAGCGGATCCCGACCGCCGCTTCCTC
>NZ_JANSIO010000353.1:0-3071 GCF_047462195.1 Synechococcus sp. R3-13
AGTTGCCGCTCCCCCTCTACTTGGCTGCCGACGATATCATCTTCAGCTACCCCATGCGCCTCTGGGCCATGTCGGGGAAGGATCCCATCTTGGCGGATCTGTCGCGGCGCTACTTGGAGCGGGATTTGTTCAAGGCCCGCAACATTACCCAGTTGTCTGAGGAACAACGCCAAACCCTGGTGGCCGCCGTGCAGGCCAAAATGCTGCAGGACGGGCTGGATCCTGAAAGTTACTTGGGCATCCGCTCTGCCCATGTCCAGGGCTATAGCTTTTATGACCAAGGGATCCAGCTCAAAACCGAGCGTGGCTATGAAGAAATTGCCCATCTTTCCCCTTTGGTGCGTGCCTTGGTGGAAACCCAGCGCCAGGTCTGGCTAATCTTTCCCCGGCCCTATGGCGATATCGTAGAGGGGGTTTTGTCTGCCTAGAAAATCATTGGGCCATCCCAGAGCTAGAGCATTAGAGGTGGGAATCTGTTCCTGAGCACATCTAAACAACGAGGGAAGCAGGAGTGGGGATCCGAGAAATCCTAACGGGGGTATTGTCCTTAACAGCTTTGGCGATTGCCCTAGTGGCTCTGCAACTGAGGCGAGCGTTGCGGGCTTCCCCCTGGCTGAGGGATCCCCCGGCGGAACAGGCAGGGGAAATCGCGGCTGGGATGGAGCGGCTGGCGGTGATCGTGCCCGCCTACAACGAGGCCGAGAACGTGGTGGGCTGCCTGAGCAGCATTCTGGACAGCACCTCTGCCCCTTTGCAGGTGTGGTTGGTGGACGATGAGTCCACGGATGCCACCTGGGAGTTGGCCCAAGCCCTGGCCGCCGAACGGCAAGATCCGCGCCTACACCTGCTCAAGGGGGATCCCCGTCCCAAAGGCCAAAGGTGGGTGGGCAAAAACTGGGCCTGTGCCCAAGCCGTCGCCCGCGTAGAAGCCGACTACTTGCTGTTTCTGGATTGCGACGTGCGGCTGGGATCCGGTGCCATTGAAGCGGCCTTAGGACATTTGCTGGCAAGCGGCAGCGGCTTGGTGAGTGTAGGGCCGCAATTGGTGTGCGGTTGCCTAGCGGAGTGGCTGGTGCAACCCATCATGATGACCATCCTGGCGGTGGGTTACAACTTTGCCGCCGTGAACGATCCCAACAACCCCAAAGCCTTTGCCTTTGGTCCCTTCCTGCTGTTTCGGCGCTCTGCCTACGAGCAAGTTGGCGGGCATGCCGGAGTGGCCGATGTGGTGATCGAGGATGTGGCCCTGGGGCAACGGATCAAAGCCCAGGGGTTGGGCCTGCAAATTTGCCTGGGAGGGCCGCGGGTGCGCAGCCGCATGTATGCCAACGGGGCTGCCCTTTGGGAAGGGTGGACCAAAAACTGGTTCCTGGGCCTGGAGCGCAACTGGGCCTTGGCGGTGTTGGCAATGGGTACGGTCTTGGGGATCTGCAGCTTGCCCTGGTTGGGGGTGATCCTGGCTGGGGCTACGGGATCCCTGGAGGTGCTGTTGGCCAGCTTGGCAGGGATCCTGGCCCAATTGGCCATCCGGCTCTTGCTCCGGCATTGGGCGCATCTGCCCCTGCGCTACTGGTGGCTAACGGCAGTGGGGGGTTGGGCGACAGCGGCCATCATCTTGGCTTCGGCCATCCGCACCACCACCGGACACAACTGGACCTGGCGGGGCCGTTCTCTCGCCGTCCACTGACCGGAGTGCGCCAACACCCCAGAAATGGTACAAGAACATGGTCTAATGGGGGATGTTCGGAAAACAGGCAAGCTGGGTTTAGAAACAGCGGAATAGCACACCATGCAGGCTCTGGTCATCGGATCTGGGGGGCGAGAACACGCTCTGGCCTGGAAGCTGTTGCAGTCTCCCCAGGTTACTCGGATCTACTGTGCCCCCGGCAACGGCGGCATACAGCAGCTGCCCCGCTGTCAATCCGTGGCTTTGGCGGCTACCGACATTGAAGGCCTGGTGCGGTTTGCTACCGTACAAGGGATCCGCCTGACGGTGGTAGGGCCAGAGCTGCCCTTGGTGCAGGGGATCGTGGACGCCTTCCAGGCAGCAGGGTTGCCCATTTTCGGGCCTAGCCGCGCCGCTGCCCAACTGGAAGGAAGCAAACTCTGGGCTAAGCAATTGATGCAAGAGGCGGGGATCCCGACTGCTCGCGCTACCGGCTTTGCTGAGCTATCTGCCGCTGTGGCCTATCTCGACTCCCAGAGTTTCCCAGTGGTCATCAAAAAAGACGGACTGGCTGCCGGCAAGGGGGTAACCGTTGCCCAAAACCGGGAAGAAGCCGTGCAAGCCCTGGAAGCAGCCCTGGCCAAGCCGGGCGATCAGGTGCTGATCGAGGAGTTTATCCCCGGCCAGGAGGTGTCGGTTTTGGCTCTAACCGATGGCCAGATCTGTGTGCCGCTGCCACCTGCCCAGGACTACAAGCGCCTTGGCGAGGGCGATACCGGCCCCAACACCGGCGGCATGGGAGCTCATGCCCCTGCGGATCACCTGGTCACTCCAGAAGGGTTGGCCCGCATCCAAACCCAGATCCTGGATCCCACCCTGGAGGCTTTGCAACGGCGGGGCATCCGCTACCAGGGGGTGATCTATGCCGGTTTGATGATCACGCCCAGTGGGGATCCCTACGTGTTGGAGTACAACTGCCGCTTTGGGGATCCAGAGGCTCAAGTCCTCCTGCCCTTGCTGGAAAACCCTTTGGACGAGGTGCTGCTGGCCTGTATAGAAGGACGGCTGGCCCAAATCCAGCTCAAATGGAAACCCGGCTATGCCGCCTGCGTGGTGATGGCAGCCCCAGGCTATCCCGATGCCTACGAGCGAGGGATCCCCGTCTCCGGCTTGGATGCAGCTGCCACCACGGGGGCGTTGGTGTTTCATGCGGGTACCCGCCAGGCAGGCAAGCAGCTCCTGAGCGATGGCGGGCGCGTTCTCTGTCTTACCGGCCAAGGGGCAACCCTATCCGAGGCCCTGCGCCAAGCCTACGCAGCTGTGGAGCAAGTGCAGTTTCCCAAGGCCTACTATCGTTCTGACATCGGCAGCCACGCCCTGGGGCCTGCCGTCCGCCGAGGAGTGA
>NZ_JANSIO010000354.1:0-3291 GCF_047462195.1 Synechococcus sp. R3-13
CACAGATCTAGTGCATCTCCAGTATAGATAGGCTGGCAAGGCTCTATCGCTATGGCTTGTCGGGGAGTTTGTTTCAGAGGCGACGGCGGCGGGATGGAGTCCTCGCCACAAGGGTGCGGGATCCCCCCAGGGCAAAGCGGATGATCTCCGTCTTGTACTGCTGCGAGCCCTCGGTGTAGCGGGCAAGCTGAATGGCGGATCCCTGGCCGGAAGGAAGCAAGAACCGTTCGCGACAGTGGTGGGCAGCACTCTCTGGAGTTTCCGCTTCGAGAGCAATGAAAAACCGCAGACGCAGCAGCACTTCCAACTTGGACAAGTGCTCGGTTTGCTCTGGCACCAAGCGGCCTAACGAGATTTGTAGGCGCGGCCTGCGTCGCCGAGATCCGGGGCGGCCCCAAAGCTGCTGGGCCAGTGTCCACAGAGAGGTCTGCTCAGAGGACTTGACCAACAGCTTTAAGCCTGTCAGCGGGTTAAGACCATAGGTAAGCAGCAGAGAATACATCGGCGGCAGGAAAGATTCAGAGGAGCGTTTTGAGCTAACGTCAAAAGGATACCCTATAGGCCAACTGTAGCACTGCCTACCCTCTATCCCCATCCAAGCCCCACCCTTCCCTATGGCCGGGATCCCTGCTCAACGCTGGCTGTTTCATCCTGTGGACAAGTTGGCTGCCCAGAGCTTGGCCGAGGCAGTGGGGATCTCGCCCATATTGGCTCAGATCTTACTCAATCGCGGGCTCTCCAGCCCTGCTGCCGTGCGGCAGTACCTGCAGCCGGATCCCGCCCACCTGCCCCCACCCAGTCAGGATTTTGCCGATTTGCCCCTGGCGGTGGACTTGCTGGACGGGGCGATTCGCCGACAAGAGCCCATCGCCATTTGCGGCGACTACGATGCCGACGGCATGACCAGCACGGCCCTGCTGCTGCGGGCTTTGCAGGACGCTCCAGTGCATTACCGCATCCCCAGCCGCATGACCGAGGGCTATGGCCTCAACAGCCGCATGGTGCAAGAGCTGCACCGAGAGGGGGTGCGCCTCATTCTCACCGTGGACAACGGCATCTCCGCCCACGAGCCCATCCAACTGGCCAAAGCTCTGGGCTTGACAGTGATCGTGACGGATCACCACGATTTGCCGCCCCAGTTGCCCCCTGCCGATGCCATCCTCAATCCCAAGCAGCTCCCGCTCTCTTCCCCCTATCGGGGGATGGCCGGGGTGGGGGTTGCCTACCTCCTGGCCCAGGCGCTGGCCGAGCGCCGCGGTGATGGCCATCTGCAGCGGGTAGCCCTGGAACTGTTTACCGTGGGCACCATTGCCGATTTGGCGCCGCTGACAGGGGTTAATCGTCTTTGGGTGCAGCAGGGGCTGAACCTTTTGCCCACCTCCCAGGTGGCAGGGATCCGCGCCCTTCTGCAGGTGATGGGCATGCAGGGATCCCTGGAGGGGCTGCGGCCTGAGTGGATTGGGTTTGGCCTGGGGCCGCGCATCAACGCCGTTGGGCGAATTGGCCGGGCGAGAATGGGGATCCAGTTGCTGACCACCGACGATCCCCAGCAAGCAGAGAAACTGGCCCGCCGCTGCGAACGGCTCAACCAGGTACGACAGCAGATGTGCGGGCGCATCGAGGCAGAAGCCCTAGAGCAAATTGCCCAGCAAGGCCGGGATTTGCAGCAGGAACGGGTATTGACGATTTTGGGATCCCCTCAGCAGAAATGGCATAAAGGGGTGATCGGCATTGTGGCCTCGCGGTTGGCAGAGCGTTTTGGCTGTCCGGTGTTCATCGGCAGCCAGTCGCGGCAAGGGGAGATCAGTGGCTCGGCGCGGCAGGGGATCCCCGAGTTTGACGTGTTTCAAGCGTTGGAGTTTTGCAAGGATCTGTTCACCAAGCACGGCGGCCACCCCGCTGCCGGGGGATTTAGCCTGAGAGCAGAAGACTGGCCTTTTTTTGAAGAACGATTGCGGCAGTTTGCCCAACAGCAGTTGCAGCCGGAGCAGATCCAGCCGCTGGTGCAAATCGATGCAGAAGTGTCGCTGTCAGATCTCACCCTTGACCTCTATCGAGAGCTGCAGCATCTGCAGCCCTGTGGTATCGGCAACCCTGAGCCGGTCTTCTGCAGCCGCAACCTGCAGGTTCTGCAACAGCAGCGATTTGGCCCAGTTCCCGGCCACCTGAAGCTGCTGCTCCGGGATCCTGCTCTCCCTACGCAACGCTCCCATGGGTTACGTGCTACTCGGACGGAGTCCTCTTGTCCGGGCAGGAGCGACTCAGCTGTCAAAACCTCCAGTTACGACACTGATGGGTTATCGCTGGGCAACGCTTTGGGCAACACTTTGGCGAACGGGTCAGCAGTGGGGAGCACAAACGCGAAGCCCCAGCGCCCTCTTTGGGCCATCTGTTGGCGGGGAGCGGAAATCTATCCGCTGCCAGAGCGAGTTGATGTAGCCTACACGCTCAAGGCCAAAACATGGCAGGGAGAAACCCAACTGGAGCTGGAAATTCTCGGGATCCAGCCTGCCCAAGAGGCTGCCACTGCCGGCAACCCCCCTCTCGAGAAAACAGCGCCCCGCACCCCTGATGGGAGCAAGTCTCCCATCTCCCCCGCCTCTCTGGATGCCACTCCTCCCATGCCCAACTCCAAGCCCTCGACTGTCTCCCAGAGGGGGACAGAGCCCTCACCTCTGTTGATCTGGCGCCCCACCCCCCAGCCCACCCAGCCTTTGCGTTGGCAAGCTGTAGACCGATTTTCTGTCCTCTGGCCTCAGGCGCAGGGAACCATCCTGTTCTACGGCTTCCGCCGCCCCTCGCTGGTCTTGTCTTCAAGGCGGCACCTGACTCTCCACTACGACCGCCCCCAAGCGGGCCACCGCTACGACCAACTCTGGTTGTGGAGCTGGCCCCCTTCTCTGGATCACCTCAAGTGGCTGCTCTGTTGCACCCCCAGCAGCGAGCTGTTGATTGCCGTCCATCAGCAAGCGGTGCCCCTGCCCTCCGCTGCCAGCTTGCAACGCCAGCTCCGCCAATACCTGCAAACCCACAGCCAGGTGGATCTGCTGCGCTTGGCCCAGCAGTGGTGGCTGTCTCCGGCAGTGTTGG
The DNA here is from genome assembly GCF_047462195.1 of Synechococcus sp. R3-13. Lineage (NCBI taxonomy): Bacteria > Bacillati > Cyanobacteriota > Cyanophyceae > Synechococcales > Synechococcaceae > Synechococcus > Synechococcus sp. R3-13. The sequence goes on from NZ_JANSIO010000354.1 coordinate 3,091, forward strand.
TGGCAGGATTACGCTCTCTGGGGTATGCCTGCCCGGATTTTGGCCCCACGGGATCCCTCGGCGAAGAACTAGAAGCCCAGCAAGCTTGGTACAGCAGCTCCTGGCAGCAGGTTGCCGCCCTGCTTCAGGGATCCCACCTGGATTCTTCTGCGGCTGATTCTCATGGGGATTAGGTCGTGTTGATCTTATGTTAGGATAGAG
>NZ_JANSIO010000355.1:0-2309 GCF_047462195.1 Synechococcus sp. R3-13
TGTTCAGGAGAGTTCAGCGTGAATGTATCAGACAGGCAACTGCCCTTGAAAAGGCTTGAATGAGAACTACAGCCATCACTTGCTCTCGCCCGCCGCAGCTTAATTTTCCTCCCCAGCGCTGGCTGTGGAGTTGCTTCGGGGCCATGGCCATAACAGCTCTCACGGCTGTTGCAGCTTGGGCCCGGCCTGTGTTGGAAGTACGCATGACCCTGGGTTTGCCCATCAGCCCCAACTACTGGTACGTGGTGGCCCTCAGCCGGGCCGGTAGCCCCGGTCCCACCGCCAACTTGGTGGATCCCAACGTCCGTGTGGGGCCCAACGAGTACACCTTTGTGCGGGACTGGGATTACCTCATTCGGGTTACCCTCCTCAACGAAGAGTCGGTCTTGCAGGCCACCATCCAGCGGTTTGGAGAGCCGGAACGAGAGTTTGCGGTCGGCTTTAACCAGGTACGGGTCAATCGCCTCACCCGCGACCGCGACACCCTCAACTTCCAGATCGATATCTCCGAGCTGCAGGGTCTCGATGGGCGGGATCAAGATATTCAGGTGGCTCTGCTCACCGCTCGCGCCCCCTTCCGTGTGGCCCCCGAAGAGACCAATCTGGCCATTGATGCCACCCGGGGAGATTTGCCCAACTTCTATCGCCTCAGCCTGTCCAATCAGCGGCAGGTGGTTGTGGATGATCCCCAGCGACAAGAGACGGTGCGCCGCAGCCGCGAATTGATCCAACAAAGTGGCTCCGGAGCTGCCCTCACTCGCGACCTTATCGAGGGCGGGGCTTTGGAGATTTTGGCCGCCAACATCCTCACCTTCGAGCTGCGCCTGGTGGATCGCTAGAGAGGGATCTCTTCTCATCTGACATCTGCCCAAGACCGTTCTTGCAGCCCGGCAGAGCCCCAATCCCTCAATAGTGGTTCCAAGTTGCCGTGAACCGGCCCATTGGCTTCCCTCTATCCTTGGGAGAAGGGCTGGGGGATTTCCTCAAGCGATTTGAAAAACTCCTTCTCCTGGAATGGGTGCGGGATCCAACATCACAAACAAAAACGACTCCAGCCCCGCCAGGTAGGTGAGCACCTCCTCCTGAGCCGCTTCTGTCTCCAACTTGTTGAGCTGGGCTGCCCGCTCGATCAAGACTTCCACCGCCGTTGGCCCCTGCAACAGGGATCCCAGCCAGGCCATCTGAGGAGGTGGAATGGTTAGGCGTCCATAGCTAGCCCCCGGCCAATTCATGGCAAACTCCAGCTTCTTCTCGTAGGCTTTGGCGAAGTTTTGGCGAAATTCGACGTTGTCGGGCAGGATGGGGTTAAGCTGCACCCTGCCCCCCAGCCAATCGGCGTCGCTCCAGGGCAAGACCAAGGAAGAGCCGGGGTGTTCTGCCCAAAAATCGATCAGGCGATGGTTGGGGTAGATCAGCTCATAAAAGTGATTTTGATCCGCAGGCGAGAGCTTGTCCAACTCAGCTTGCAACCAGGGGGGCATGGCCCTCTCCTTGAACAAAAGCGCCGGATCCCAGTCGGCATAGTCCACCAGACAAACCAGGCCCAGCTCAGCTTCCTCGAGCATGCGCATCAGGTCGGGGATCAGGAAGCCCTTGTCTCCTGGCAAGAGGTAGTTGGCCCGGATGTTGGTGTTGTCTTTGTAGATCTCAGGGTTCCAGCGCAGGGCTGCCCGCATTTCGTCCGAGGCCAAACTGGCCATGAATTCCCGTACCCGCTGACAGGCCTCAGGAGTGGGTAGATCAAACAGCCCCAGCAGCCGAAACGCCTCTTGTAGGCGAAAGATCACCTCCCGCTGGTAGGCGTGGTGCAGGTTGGCCCGCAGGATCCCGTCAGGTTTGAGAACCCGCTTGAGGGCTTTTAGCCCCGCCACCGGATCGTCCAGCAGATAGAGCACATCGTTGAGGCTGATGAAGTCAAATTCCAACCCCAACTGTTCGATATCCAACAGGTCGAGAACATACAACTCCACCTCTCCAAAACCGTGGTAGCGCAAGCGTCGCTCCGTCACCCGTACCGATTCTGCTGACAGGTCGCACACCACCAGCCGCGCCCCTGGATTGGCCTCCGCCAGGATCAACGTTTCCCAGCCAGAGCCGCAGCCGGCATTCAAAATCAGAGCGCCTTCGCTGGGCACAATGGCGCGAGTGCGAGCGTACTGAGCCGTCGTCAAGCTCAGGCGGTACAGCCCCTCAATGGCGTTGCGGCCCGAGGCCTCAATGGAAACATTGGGGTAGGGCAGTTCTTCGTACAGTTGCCGCAGAGATTCTGTCGAGCTGCTGGCCATGGGATCCGCTGCAGGAAGCTGCCC
>NZ_JANSIO010000356.1:0-4633 GCF_047462195.1 Synechococcus sp. R3-13
GCCCACGGCTCTGGCGGTGGATAAGGAGGGGAACCTCTGGATTGCCGATGGACATCGCCTGCGCCGGCTCTCTGCTGGCGGACGAGTGACCACCCTCTCCGGGGCAGAGCCAGGCTATCGGGATGGCCCCCTGGCAGAGGCCCGTTTTCAAACCCTGGGGGGGCTGGCCTTCGATGCGGCAGGCAACCTCTGGGTGGCCGACCGAGATAACCATCGCATTCGTCGTCTTCAGCCTGGGGGACAAGTTTCCACCTTGGCCGGACAGAATCAGCCCGGCTGGCAGGATGGCCCCACCTCGGTGGCCCGGTTCGATCAACCTGCCGGCTTGGCAGTCTTACCGGATGGCAGTGTGGTGGTGGTGGATGCCGGCTTGCCGGGCTTGCGTCGCATAAGCCGCGTTGCTTCTGGGCCTGTCACCCCAACTCCTGTGGGATCCCTGTAGGCTCTTGACAGGCCGCCGTCTCTCAGGTTTCACAGGGATCCCCTCCTCAGTTGGCGGATCCCCCTACAGTCAACTGGCCCAGCACGTTGATATCAAAGGTGAAATTAATCGTCACCGAGTTGCCCTCATAAGCCTCAGGCAGGGGCAGGAAGGGGGCTGCCCTCTGGATAGCCGTCAGCGCCGCATCATCGGTTTGTTGGCTGCCAGACGTGCGCCCCAGGCGAATGCTCTGCAGATCGCCAGCTCGACCCACCGTAAAAATCACCACCGTGCGACGCGAGGTGCCGGTCTGTCCAGGTATCCAATTTTGCTCCACTTTCCGCTGCAAAGCGGCCAGCCAAGGACCCCAATCCACATTGGCCCGCGCTGCCACACTGGGGGGATTGGGAGCGGATTGGGTGGGGTTGGCCAATCCACTAGCTCCACTGCCCTGGATCCCGGCTCCATTGCTGGGAGCAGAGGCACTGACCGGAGGCCCCAACTGGGAAGAGTCAGAGGGCCGCTGGGCGGGAAGAACCTCTGTCACCGGTTGCGGAGCGGGCGGAACGGGAGCCAATTGGCTGGGATCCGAAACCCGCTCGCTTGGCTGTATGGGCAAGGGCTCCGCAGTTGGCGGGGGAGTGGGCCTTGGGGAGGGAGCAGCCGCCACAGGCGGTGGAGTTTGGGGCGGAGTAGGTCTGGGGACAGGCGTGGGAGGGGGCGGTGCCGCAGTCGGGGTCGCGGTGGGCTGAGGGGGAGCGGGGGTTGGGGTAGGCGTGGGCTTGGGTGGAGGGGTTGGAGTTGGGGTTGCCAGGGCAACTGCAGCCGGGGCAGGTGGTGGTGGAACAGGGGCAGGCTGCTGGGGTGGCGGCGGTTGGGGTCTTGGCGGCGGCGGCGGAGGGGCCTCCTGGGGAGGGGCGGCCTGAGATTGAGGTGGACTGCCTTGAGACGGAGGGGCTTCTACCCGCTCACCCCCATCGCGGGAATCAACTTCTGAAACCAGATCTGCTTCCTCTGGGGGCTGCAGATCTTCTGGATCCAGAAGGATAAACTCAATGGCTTCTTGTTCTGGCTCGCGAGTGAGCCAAAGCCGCCCCAAGTGGAGCAATCCCAGCAGCACCAGCACGTGCAGCAGCAGCGACAGCGCCACCATCCAAAAAAAGTTGCGAGATTCATCCTCGCGGCGGCGCTGCTCAATCCAGATGCTGGTCATAGCCAAGATTGCCCTTTCCTTTCTTCAACGCTCTCAACACACCGAGTTGTCTGTTGCAGACTGGGCCACGGGGGTAACACCCCAGCTAGTGTTATAGCATCCGAGCAGTTGGCACTCCTGCGCAAAGGCGTATAGTCTATCTCGGGCTCGGGAAGGGATCCCACCTTGCAGCAGCTCTAAGATCGCCTACCTTGAAAAGAGCGGGGATCCCATTAGCCGGGGAAAAGCCCCACAGCTCGGGGTGCTGGCTCTGATGTTGGCTGGTGGGGCACTTTTGGTGGCTTTTTAGGAGCGACGTTATGGAACCCATCCGCTTTCATCTGGCCTTTCCAGTTGCCGATATTGCCTTGGCCAAGGCCTACTACGGCGATGGCTTGGGCTGTGAGATCGGTCGAGAAACCTCTGCTGCCGTTATTTTTAGCCTGTACGGCCATCAACTGGTGGCCCACCTCACCCACGAAGAGCTGACGCCCCAGCGGGGCATCTACCCTCGTCATTTTGGCCTGATCTTCCCTACCCAAGGGGATTGGCAGGCGCTGGCCGACCGTGCCTTGGCGCGGGCCTTGCCCTTTTATCAAGAGCCGCGCTGGCGCTTTGTTGGCACCCCCTTGGAGCATGGCACCTTCTTTTTGCAGGATCCCTTCCATAACCTGCTGGAGTTTAAGTACTACCGCAACGCTTCCGCCATTTTCGGGGAGCGGGAATTGGCCTTGGTCGGGGACAGTGCTTCCCACCGCTCGCGCGAACGATCCCCGGCCCGCTCAAGTGGCATGTAGTGCAAACAGGAGGAACCTTTGGCCACTCAACCCCTGCGTTCTGGCCCTGCGCGCTGCCCTATCTGGCAGATGGATTTCAACGCCGTCCCCCTGCGGGATGAGCAGAACCGACGGGTTTGGGAGCTGTTGGTGTGCGATCCCACCGGCCAGTTTCGCCAAGCGCAGTATTGCAGCAACCAAGAGGTGAACAGCACCTGGGTGGCACGACAGTTGCGGAGCTACCTGGAAGCTGCCCCACAGCCTCCCTCGGCCATTCGTGTGTTTCGAGCCCGCATGAGTTCCATCCTGCAACGGGCCTGCGATGCGGTTGGGATCCCGATGCTGCCCAGTCGTCGCGTTTACACCCTCAAAGCCTGGATGCGAGAACGGGCAGAGCGGGTTTACCCCCAAGAGACTCAGTTCACCTACAGCCCCGAACCTCCTGTGGATCCGGATCCGCCGGATCCCATCCGTCTGCCGGACAAGTTGCAGGGAGAACGCTGGGCCTTCGTGACCTTGCGAGCTGAGGATCTGCGGGAAGCCGACGCCTGGCCGATAGAATTTGGCGAGCTTTTTCCGGTTGCCTGGGACACTTTGACGCCCGACCCATTCCCGCCAGCGGTACGGAGCACCCTCATTCCCGGCTTGGTGATTACCTCGCAGCGGGCTTTGCCGATGGCAGCCTGGATGAGCGGTATGGAACCCGCTTACTTGAGTGTGGCAGACGGACGGCTCCTGTTCGAGGCAGGCCTCAACGATTGCTACCTATTTGCGCAACTGAGAGATGAAAAACTGCGAACAGAGGCAGAAGTCTTTGCCCAGCGCCAGCAGCAGGCCCAAGGGATCCACTTTCTCGCCATTCAAACCGATTTCAAGGCCCAGTCCTTCGCCGGCTTCTGGCTGATGCAACATCCCCTATGAACTATGAATATCAGTCGTTTGCAAGAGCAGAGTGCAGCCCGAACAACTGGGGAGATCATCATCGCTGTCTCAGAGGGAAAAACCTACAGTCATTCAAGGAGGAATGAGACTGTTCCGCTGCATGGCTTCCTGGCTCCTCTCTCCCTTTCCTAGGGATGGTCGCGGAAGCGGCGTGAAGCGTTTGGACGGCACCGCGGAGCAGTTGAGAAGTGCCTTGATCTATAGTCTTTCAGCTTAGGGTGAGACGCCCGAGCTACGGAGAAAAGCTTCCTGACCTCGTGCATGATTGCTCCGCAACGCTGATGCGACGATGCGACGACGCAGCCCATGTTTTAGGTGGGCGTAGTGTCCTAGTTTGGATCGAAATGACTGTTGAAATGACCGTAGCAAGAACCCCAGCGCTACGGGGAAGCAAGCTGGTGGGGCAGGGAGCATGTCAAAGCAGGTTGCTCAGGCGGCTGTGAAAGGCTGAGTAGATCTCTGCGTAAGACTTCGCCCATTCTGGATCTGGTTGAACATAGCGTTCCACCTGCACCAATCGATCGGCAGCCTGTTGGACAGAGCAGCACCAATAGGCAGAAGCAGCCAAGATGGCTGCCCCCACAGCCGGCTCTGGGTGTTTCACCACGGCCAAGGGACGGGCAAGGATACTGGCGCGCAGGCGCAACCAAAGAGGGCTTTTGCTGCCTCCGCCGGTGGTGAACATCGGACTCTGTTCTGACACCGGGATCCCTTGAGCCGCCAACGTTTCCAGCCCCAGCCGCTCGACCATGGCTACCCCCTCTAACAACGCAGCATAAAAACGGGGGGATCCCTCTTCTGCCTCCGGCAAGAACCCGGCAAACCGGGGATCGACAATGGGAAAACGTTCTCCCGGCTGACAAAGGGGATAGCTGACCAGCCCAGTGGGCAGATAAGCCTGGGCTTGCTGATCCAGCACTTGCAAGTTGCCGCCAGGGAAGTAATGGGGCAAAACTCCGCCTCCACAAAAGGAAGCCGCTCCCGGCCACCAAACCGTTCGTTCGCGACAGTGGTGTGGAGCAGAGTCCGGGTGCAAATGGGAATAGATGCTTGGGGTTTGTATGGGATCCGGACTGTTGGCCTTGAAAATGAGGGTTGTGCCCAAGCTGGTGGAAACCTGACCTAAGCGGGTGGCCCCTGCTGCCAATTGCCCGGCACAGCCATCCGTGATCCCTGCCGCGATCAGCACTTCCGGCCCCAATCCCCAGTCTGCTCGCACCGTTCCCAAAACCGTTCCCGGCGACACCACCTCGGGGAAATGCTTAGGATCAAGGCCCTGCCGCGCCAACCACTCCTGAGGCC
>NZ_JANSIO010000357.1:0-3821 GCF_047462195.1 Synechococcus sp. R3-13
TAGAAAGGAATACACCCCTACTTTTTTTGCCATGCTACAGCTGACGGGAAAGAAAGCCTTGGTAACCGGCATTGCCAACGAGCGCTCCATTGCCTGGGGCATTGCTCAGCAACTGCACAAAGCGGGGGCCAGCCTAGGGGTTACCTATCTGCCGGACGAGCGGGATCGCTTCAAAACCAAAGTTCAGCAACTCACGGATCCCTTGCAGCCAGATTTTCTCCTCCCCTGCGACGTGCAAAGCGATCAGCAGATCAGCGATCTGTTTCAGGGGGTAACCGAAAAATGGGGTCAGGTCGATATTCTGGTTCACTGCCTGGCCTATGTCAAAAAAGAGGAGCTGAGCGGCAACTTCAGCGATATCTCGCGGGAGGGGTTTGCCCTGGCCATGGATGTGAGCACCTACTCCCTGATTGCCCTCTGCCGGGCTGCCAAGCCCCTACTGAGATCCGGCAGCAGTGTCCTCACCTTGACCTACTTGGGAGGAGTGCGAGTGGTGCCCAACTACAACATGGCTGCCGTCACCAAAGCGGGCCTGGAAACCTGTGTCCGCTACCTGGCTGCCGAGCTGGGCCCTGCCGGGATCCGGGTGAACGCCATTTCTGCCGGCCCAATCCGCACCTTGGCCTCATCGGCCATTTCCGATTTTCATGCCATGCTGCATGCTGTGGAGGAGAAAGCTCCCCTACGGCGCAATGTCACTCAAATAGAGGTGGGCAATGTGGCGGCTTTTCTGGCCAGCGACCTGGCCAGCGGCATTACCGGCCAGGTGATCTACGTGGATAGTGGGTATAGCATCCTGGGTTTTTAAGCGCTTTGGGATCCCTTGGGGATGGCTCCGGCATGAATCGCTTCTCACCCTTGCAGCGGTTGCTGCTCACCTGGATCTTGATCGTCATCAGCGGTTGGCTGGCCATACAGGTGGGTCGGTTGTTTGGGCATTTGCTCACCACCATCCTGACGGCAGCGGTGCTGGCCTTTTTGCTCAACTACCCGGTGCAGGTGCTGCGGCGCTATTGGGTCAGTCGGGGTTTGGCGGTCACCCTGGTCTTTGCTCTCTCGGTGGTGCTGCTGGTCTTGGTGGGGATCGCCGTGGTGCCGGTCTTGGCCAAGCAAGTGGTGCAGCTGGGGGCGCGGATCCCAGAGTGGGTGGACACCTTACAAAATTGGCTCGACCAGATTAGCCTTTGGGCCGCCGAGCGCAACATCAACCTTGGCCAGACGGAGCTGGTCAATACCCTTCTCAACCGCCTGCAGGCCAGCGCCGAGAAAATTGCCGGCCAATCCCTGGATCTCCTTCTGGGTACGTTCAACCAGGTGATCGACTTGGTGCTGGTGCTGGTGTTGGCCCTCTACATGCTGCTCTACGGGGGCCAGTTCTGGCAGGGGTTGCTCAGCCTCTTCCCCAAACCTTGGGGGCCGCGCATTGGCGAAGCCCTAGCCCTCAGCTTTCAGAACTTCCTCATCAGCCAGTTGGTGTTGGGGTTCATCATGGCCCTGATGCTGGTGCCGGTTTTTGGGTTTTTGCGGGTACCTTTCGGGCTCCTGTTTGGCCTGCTGATCGGCCTGCTGGAGGTCATCCCCCTGGTGGGGGGGGTGATTGGCATTGGGGCGGCGGCGGTGTTGCTGGCCTTTCAGGACATTTGGCTCAGCCTTAAAGTGGTGCTGGTTTCCCTGATCGTGCAGCAGGTGAAGGATCGGGTCATCGCCCCCCGCCTGATGGGAGAGCTGATCGGGCTAAATCCAGTGTGGATCTTGATTGCCCTGTTGGTGGGGGCGCAACTGGGGGGCATCCTGGGCGTGATCGTCGCCATTCCCCTCAGCAGTGTGGTGAAAAGCCTTTACGAGATCGCCCGCTCTGCCGACCTGGCCGCCGAAGATGGGTTGGGTTCCGGTGTAAAAGGATCCCCGCAAGGGCTCCGTCCGAGTAGCGCCAACGGCGAACCCCGCCGGGATCCCACCCTGCCCAAGCCGGAGACCCAGCAGATCTAGCTGCTCCAAAAGGGAAGAGGCTCTGCCCATGCGATTCAGGCGATCGCGTTAACCGGCAGGCAAACAGAGGCTCAATCCTGGTAAGCCCAGTTGCTGGGCTATCGATGGCCACCCTTGTCCTCAGGGAGAGGGGCTGGGGGTGAGGGCCTCATCCTAGCGAATCTTGCCCTCGATAAAAGGCACCTCCAGCACTTTTTCGTGGTGGATAGGGCCGTGGCCGAAGTAGCCTCCCTCCCCAAACAGTTCGCCGTGATCGGCTGTAACCGTGATGTAGGTGTTTTTGGGAACCAGGTCGAACAGCTGTTCAAAGATCCCATCCAGGTAGCGCACCGCCTGGATCTGTCGCTGCCGTAGCTCTTCCAACTGGGCCGAATCGAAAAAGGGGATCCCGTCCTCTTCTCCTTCATCCAGCCGCTTCAACACCCCATTCACCCCCGAGATGCGGGGCCACAAGCTGGGATCCTCATCGGGCAGCGCGTAGGGATAGTGAGTTTCGCCCACGTTTAACAGGTAAAAGCTGGGGCGATCCGGCTCGAAGCGCAACTGTTCCACCATGGCCGCCATATCGTTATGCTGGGGCATGAGGCGGTAGGAATCGAAATCCCGATTCAGCAGCGTGCTGGGGTTGAGCACCGGCATGGAGACCATGGCGTGGGTGGTGTAGCCCAGTTGATGCTTCAGCAGCGTCGGCAAATAGAGATGAGGCAGCAGATGCTTGAACTCAATGGGTTGCCGGGTGCCGAGCCGCTCGTTGTAGCGCAGATAATCTTGCTTGTAGTGCTCGGACGCAAAAACGTGGATGGGGCTGGTGTGGGGCAGCAGGCCCATGAGCAGGTTGTAATGGGCAGGGGCCGTCCAGGAAGCGTAGCTCCAGCGCTTTTCCAGAGGGCCCAACTTCAGCAAGTGCTTGGGGTTGGCCGCCAGCAGGCTGTCGAAGCGGCAACTGTCTAGGACGATGAGCAGATAGTTGTTCTGTCCCCGCGGTTCAGGGCGGGGGTCGGGCTCAGACGCAGGAGCGGCAGACGATTTCCACCAGTTTAGGAATCCCATCCTTCCTCCTCCTCGTCGGCGTAGGGCCGCTGGACAATCCGCCAGTTGGGAGCTGCTGCCGCATCGTCGTCCTCAGGAGCGGGATCGCGAATGCGTTCCGGCGGGATATTGGAATAGGAATAGCGGCCTGCTTGGGGATCCGGCTCGTACTCCGGCAGATCTTGGGGCAAATAGTGGTCGGGGGGAATCAGCTGGGCTTCCAAAAAGCGAACTCGGTCGCTCAACTGAGTTAACTTACGGATTGCCTGTCGCTGGAACACCCGGTCGTGCAATCGCCAGGAGCCTACATACAAAAATCCCAGCCCCATCCCTGCCCCATAAGAGGCCAACAGCACCAACGACAAAGGAATCGGGGATCCCGATTGCCCACCCACCACAACCCTTGCCGGGGATCCCCAGTTTTGGATGAGGAGAACGAGCAGGCTCAAGATCCACAAGCCCAGGAGTATGAAGCGAAGGTTTCTGATCGCGTTAGCGGGACGAAATTCTTGCATGGCCTCAACCCTACCCTTTGATTAGGCTACCATTCTTCCCTTTCTCCACTGGCCTGGCAGCAAAGACGCTGGAAGCTCAAGCGGAGTTGTTCTCAACAGCCATTAGCCCTCTCCCTAAGGCGCGCTTCAGGGAGACCCCGGGGCGGAAAAAGTCGTTTCTAGCCGCCTGTATCTCTCCTCCAGGAGAAGGACTTGGACTGTTGAAGCTCGCTGCAGGAGCAGGTTTGCGGGTATGGGCGGTACAAGATTCGAACTTGTGACCCCTTCCGTGTGAAGGAAGTGCGCTAC
>NZ_JANSIO010000357.1:3831-4755 GCF_047462195.1 Synechococcus sp. R3-13
CCGCCCGCAGATACCACTCTAGCAGCTATCGACTAGAGCAGGATCTCTATATTACCACGTCAGCGATTGAGCCAGAGGATTCGGATCGGCATGGGAGATGGCTAGAGATAGCCGGGATCCGGCCTGAGGGCTACAGTAAGGGTCAGGGAGCTGTGGGGTGCTATGGCCTACTCACCGACCGAAGAGGCAATTGCTCTGCTCATTGATTTGGCAGAACGAGGCGAGATCGATCCCTGGGATGTGCAGGTCATCGAGGTTATCGATCGCTTTCTGGCCCGTATGGCTCCCACCGGCAGCAGCCATGACCTGTCTGAGTCGGGACAAGCCCTGCTCCACGCTGCCATGTTGGTCTATCTTAAGGCGATGGCTTTGGCAGAACCAGAAGCAGAAGAAAGTGAGCCCAGCCCGGTGGAGGTAGAAGTGGATCCCTGGCCAAGCTGGTCTTTGGCGCACTTGGATCGCGTGTTGCAACCCAGGGCAGCACCCCGTCTTCAACGTACCCGGCCCATCACCCTCAAAGAACTCATCGCCCACCTGCAAGAGCTGGAAACCCTGCTGGAACACCAGCCCGAAGCTGCCCCAAAGCCGCTGGCCCAACGGATTTCTCGCCAGCAAGCGCTGTCGGCCATCACTCAGCTAGCCCACCCGGAAAACCTTTTGGAAACCACCGCCGAGCTAGAATCTCTGCTGGCTCAGCTTTGGCAGCAGGGTCTGACCCAGATCAGCTTTGTCGATCTCCAGCAACACTTTTGCCAAAAAAGCTATCAAAACGGCAGCAGCGGGACCATTCACCCCATTCAAGTCTTCTGGTCATTGCTGCTAATGGCTGCCCGCTCTCAGGTGGAGCTGTGCCAAGAGGAGTTCTACGGCCCACTGACCATCCGACCCTGCACAAGTAAACTACCCGGCTCCGACCGCTAAGCG
>NZ_JANSIO010000358.1:0-10825 GCF_047462195.1 Synechococcus sp. R3-13
GTTCAGGGTTTTGGGGGTTAGAGGCATGCTCTATCGCCGAATAATCTTCCCGCGGCTGTTGGATTTAGCTCTCTCGGGGGAAGGGATGGAGCGCTATCGGCGGCAGCTTCTGGCCCATGTGCAGGGATCCGTTCTGGAGATTGGTTTTGGCACCGGCCTCAACCTACCCTGCTACCCAGAGCACATTCGCAAGATCACAGGGGTAGACCCCGATCCTGGCATGGGATCCCTGGCTCGTCGGCGCATTGCCTCTTCTCCCATCGCCGTTGATTGGCAGGTGGCGGATGCCCAGAAACTGCCTTTTCCAAGCCAGAGTTTTGATAGCGTGGTCAGCACCTGGACATTGTGCAGCATTCCCAATGTGGCCAAGGCTTTAGGGGAAATCCGGCGGGTGTTGCAAGCGGGGGGCAAGCTGTTTTTTCTCGAACACGGCCTCAGCGAGGATCCCCAGGTGCAAAGATGGCAAAATCGTCTCAACCCCCTCCAAAAAGTGATTGCAGATGGCTGCAACCTCAACCGAGATATGGCCCGGTTGATCCGAGAAGCGGGGTTTCGGTTTGAGCAACTGGAGCGGTTTTATATGCCTGACCAGCCGAGATTCATTGGCTACACCTATCAAGGCATAGCGCTTCCCGCCGCGGAAGGAAACTTCCAGTTCTAGAAGACTTGAGCAGCCACCAATTTTCCAACAGCTCTCTACCTGTTCGCCTTTCTAATCACACAGTCTAATCACACAGTCTAATCACACAGTTGCAGACGGGATTGCGGCTGCCGCATGGCCGGGTCGATCTCGTAGGTCAGCTCAAAGTTGATCACCCGCCAGCGCTGAGGGGATCCACCCCTATCCTCTGGGATTTGGGAGCTGAAGCTGACGGGCAAACCATAGAGGCGAGGTGGGCCGGGGCGACGGTGGGATCCCTGCTCCAGATAAGGGGTGAGCAGCTGGCGGTAGCGCTCGGCCACGATCACCTGAGTGGCTCGCATTCCTTGCATGCGCAGCCGATCCAATTCTTCATGAATCTCAAAACGGATCCCATCGGCGTGGGTGTGCTGACGAAACCAGCGACCTTCCCAAAAGCGCCAGCGCCGTCCGGATTGCAGGTGTACCAGCTCCTCTTGTTCAGCATCCGCCTCAAATGCACCATGGCGAGGGCAGAGGTAGGTATCGGTCAGGGTGAGGGCCGCAATCGTTTGCCGACAGTGGGGGCACTGAATGCTGGGGCCGAAGATCGGGTAGGAAAAGGCAACAGTCATAGGAAACCCCACAAAACGCGGCTGGACATCCGGGCAAATCCGCAGTTGTCCACATTATAGATGTTGCCTTTTGGGGATCCCCATGACAAAACCGGAGGAGATCTTCTAAATTAGGAGGCAGGGGGGATGCGCTCGAAGTCTGTACTGATTCTGGGCGAGCCTCAAGGAGCTCCGCGATAGCAACGGGGAGTGGGTGGTACCCACTTCTTTGCTTTTTGAGGGGGCTTACTGTCCCCTTTGCCAGCTCCGGCTCAAAGGGGTTTGGATCTGGCGGTAACACCCGGTTGGTGACAAGTTGGTTATGGTTCACCCTCTTATTCCACAGTTGGAGAGCTTGGCCCGTCCCGTGGCCGCTCAACTGGGATACCAGTTGGTGCAGATGGTTTTCCACACCAACCAGCATCCGCCAGTTCTGCGGGTGGATATCCGCCCACTGGATCCCGACCGAGAAACCAGCCATGCCGATTGCGAAGCCATGAGCCAAGCCTTAGAAGTCGAGCTGGATCGGGTGGATCTGATCCCAGGCCAGTACGTGTTGGAGGTGTCCAGCCCTGGCATTAGCAACCTTCTCACCAGCGATCGCGACTTTGTGGTTTTCAAAGGGTTTGCGGTGGAGGTGACCTTGGATCCACCCTACAAGGGCAAAGCCGTTTGGTCAGGACACCTGCTGGGTCGGGATGAGGAGAGGGTTGCCTTATCTCTCAAGGGGCGGCGAGTCCAGTTGCCCCGCGCTTCGGTGCAGCGGGTTGCCCTCTCATCGGAAACTGACTAGGAGACCAGAGATAGAGAGAGCGTTTGACCGCAGGTGGTGCGGCCCTCCCTTCGCATCAGAGATGCGGGTTCAGTTCCCGCTGTGGAGCAATAGCAACAGCAAGTTTCACGAAGTTTGTGCAGGAGGACAGTGGTTATGGCGATGGTGCCTCTGCCGGGTTTGGCGGAAATGGTGGAGATGATCTCGCGGGAGCGCAACTTGCCCCGCCATGTGGTCACCGATGCCCTGCGAGAGGCGCTGCTCAAGGGCTACGAACGCTACCGCAAAACCATCCAGCGAGATGTGGTCTTCGCAGAAGACCACTTCCGCAATTTCGATGTGGAGTTGGATGTGGAGGCAGGAGGCTTTCGCGTTTTGGCCACCAAAGCCATCGTTGAGCAGGTACAGGATCCGGATCACGAGATCTCTCTGTACGACGTGCAGCAGGATTACCCAGAAGCCGAAGTAGGCTGGGAAGTCACAGATGATGTCACCCCACAACAGGCGGAATTTGGCCGCATGGCGGCCATCCAAACCAAGCAGGTGCTGGCGCAAAAGTTACGGGATCAGCAGCGCCGTCTGATTCAGGAAGAGTTCCGCGATCTGGAAAAAACCGTACTGCAGGCACGGGTGCTGCGCACCGAGCGGCAGACGGTGATCATGTCGGTATCCAGCGGTTTCGGACAACCTGAGGTGGAAGCAGAACTGCCCAAGAAGGAACAGCTGGCCAGCGATCGCTACACTCCCAACGCGGTGATGAAGGTCTATCTCAAGAAAGTCTATGAGGGATCCCGGCGGGGGCCACAGCTTTTGGTTTCCCGGGCCGATGCTGGCTTGGTGGTGAACCTGTTTGCCAACGAGGTGCCAGAAATTGAAGAGGATATCGTGCGGATTGTGGCAGTGGCGCGGGAGGCCAACCCCCCTTCCCGAAATGTGGGGCCACGTACCAAGATTGCGGTCGATACGGTGGAGCGGGACGTGGATCCAGTGGGGGCCTGTATTGGCGCGAGGGGATCCCGGATTCAGGCGGTGGTAGCGGAGCTGCGCAACGAGAAAATCGATGTCATCCGCTGGTCGCCGGATCCTGCCACCTACATTGCCAATGCCCTCAGCCCGGCCAAGGTGGTGGAGGTGCGGCTAGTGGATCCGGAAATCCAGCAAGCTCATGTGTTGGTCAACAGCGACCAGCTCAGTTTGGCCATTGGCAAAGAGGGGCAAAATGTGCGCCTGGCAGCCCGCCTCACCGGTTGGAAAATTGACATCAAGGAAGTGGAGAGCTACCGCGCAGCGCTGGAGGAAGCCCAAGCCCAAGGGTTGCCCTATCCCTTCATCACTCCAGCGGCACTGGAGCGCTTCCAGCGGCGGGCAGAGCGGGCTGCTTTGGGCCTGGAGGATGAGGAATACGAAGAAAAGCGCCGCCTGGAGGAAGAGGAGCTGGCGGGGGACGATAGGCTGGAAGAAGACTGGGCTGACGAAGAGGAGGACTTCGACTACGACGCCGAGTTCGACATTGCCCAGCCGAAGGGGTAATGATATACGCTCTACCCTCACTTTGCCCGTACACTTTGCTCGTAGAGGGCGGCTTCTGCCGGAAGTCTGGGCTTTGGAATGAGTTTTGCTGCAGGGGATCGCGGTTGCACCGAGACCGCAATGGCGCATGTGGGGTTTTCCTGCCTGCTTGGGCAGAACTGCCCTGTTCCGGCAATCTGCGCTGGTGAAAGATGCTAGCTTTTGTTAGCATGCAGGAGCCAAAAAAATTCGGCAGGCAAATCAAAACTCTTCCGAGCCAGAACCCAAACCTCAATCCAACACAGCGGGATCCCTTGGCTAGTTCAGAGTTTGCCCTGGAGCAGTTGCTCTTTGCCCCGGCCACGCCTGACCCCGACGCAGTGCGGGTGATCTATGCCTTTCCCAACACCTACGCAGTGGGGATCACCAGCCTGGGCTATCAAGTCATCTGGAGTCTGCTGGCCAGCCGCCGAGATGTGGCCGTCTCCCGCCTCTTTACAGACTTGGCTGAGCCCCTGCCCCGGGAGCCGGAGCTGTTCGGCTTTTCCTTGTCCTGGGAGCTGGATTATGTCCATATCCTGGCTCTGCTGGAACGGCACGGGATCCCTCCCAGATCTGAGGAGCGGGAAGAAGCCCACCCCTTGGTCTTTGGCGGCGGCCCGGTACTGACAGCCAACCCTGAGCCCTTTGCCGAGTTTTTTGACCTGATCTTGTTGGGGGATGGGGAAGGTCTTCTGGAGAAGATGATTGAGATCTATCGGCAGGTGCGCCAGGGATCCCGGGCTGAGAAATTGCAGGCGCTAGCGCAGGTGCCAGGGATCTATGTGCCCGGCTTGTATGAACCCCAATACCGGGAGCCCGACGGCCCGGTGGAGAAGGTGCTCCCCAAAGTGGCCGGGATCCCTAGCTCCATCCGCAAACACACCTTCCGCGGCAACACCCTCTCGGTTTCCACAGTAGTCACCCCCAAAGCGGCCTGGGAGAGCATCTACATGGTGGAGGTGGTGCGCAGCTGCCCGGAGATGTGTCGGTTTTGCCTGGCCAGCTACCTAACGTTGCCCTTCCGGGTGGCGGATGTGGAGGGGCATTTGATCCCGGCGGTAGAGCGGGGGCTGCAGGTCACTCAGCGGATTGGGTTGCTGGGGGCTTCTGTAACCCAGCACCCCCAATTTGAGCAGTTGCTGGAGCACTTGGCCCAGGATCGCTTCGAGCAGGTGCGTCTCAGTTTGGCCTCGGTGCGCACCGCTACCGTAACCCCACGTCTGGCGCAGGTACTCTCCCGCCGGGGCAGCCAGTCCATTACGGTGGCCATCGAAAGTGGCTCAGAACAACTGCGCCAGATCATCAACAAGAAGTTAAGCAACCCGGAAATCTTGGCAGCAGCAGCCCACGCCCAGGCTGGAGGTCTGAAGGGCATTAAGTTCTACGGCATGGTAGGGATCCCGGCGGAAACCCAGGCAGATCTGGAGGCCACAGTAGCCCTTTTCCAAGAGCTCAAAAAAGCGGCTCCCGGCCTGCGCCTAACGCTGGGGTGCAGCACCTTTGTGCCCAAAGCCCACACCCCTTTTCAGTGGTACGGAGTGGATCCCAAAGCCGAGAAAAAACTGCAGTTTTTCCAGAAACACCTGCGTCCCCTGGGGGTGGAGTTTCGCCCGGAAAGCTATAGCTGGTCCGTGATCCAGGCCCTTATCTCGCGAGGGGATCGGCGGGTGGGAAAGGTCTTGCAGTTGGCGCGGGACTTTGGGGAATCCTTGGGGAGCTACCGGCGGGCTTTCAAAGCGCTTAAAGGGCAACTGCCGCCTCTGGATTACTACGTGCACAGCCACTGGGATCCAGGGGATCCCTTGCCTTGGCAACACATCGAAGGGCCCCTCACCCTGGAGCGACTGTTGCAACATCGCCAGGAAGCTCTTTCTGTTCGCATCCCTTAGAGATGTCTATTGGGGTTGTTTGCAAGCTGCGATGCTGCTGGCAATGATCGCCTCGGTTTCGGCCAAGCCTTTCCAGCCCAAGATCTGGGTTTCTTTCTTTTCCAAGCGCTTGTAGGTGGCGAAAAACTCCGCAATCTCATCCAGGCGGTGCTGGGCGATGTCTTCCAGCTTGGTCACCGAAGCATAGCGGGGATCCTTAGCAGGCACACACAGCAGCTTCTCATCGGGATCCCCGCCATCGATCATCTGCAACATGCCCAAGGGTCGCACCGTGACCACACACCCTGGGAAAGTGGGCTGATCCATGATCACCAAGCCATCCAAGGGATCCCCATCCCCGGCCAGCGTATTGGGCACAAAGCCGTAGTCGTAAGGGTACTGCACCGAGGAATAGAGCACCCGATCCAGCGCCATTGCTCCCATGTCTTTGTCAAACTCATACTTGTTTTTGCTGCCGCCGGGAATCTCAATCAAGAGGTTGAGCAGGCCGGGCTTGGGTTGGGCAGGGATCCGCGACAGGTCGATCACAGCAAGCACCCTCGGATTGGGAATAGACAGCCAGAGGGTATTCTGACATACTCCTTGCCCCAAAGGACAGAGACTCTTGACACTTGCCGGGAACAGGCGGGACGAAACCCTTAGCCGCCTTCACATTGCTTCACATTATTTTCTCCACGTCTGGCTTAGCGTCGCATCTTCCTCGACGAGATGGGAGACTGGGTTTTCTCTCCCCCTTTCCCTCAGCAGGCCCAGAGCCGCCTGGAAGGATAGGGTTCCGGATCCGGCTTCCTTGATTGGCTCAGACATACTCCCCGGGCAAGATTCGAACTTGCGACCAATCGGTTAACAGCCGACCGCTCTACCGCTGAGCTACCGAGGATCAAGCGTTTCTCATCATAGGGGAAAAAAGGACTGCTAGGCAACTGCCGATGAGGGGTTCTGGTTTGGCCTTGGGATCCCTGTTCAGTGGAGCGGGCTTGATTTTGCTCAATTGCTCGCCTTTCTCAGGTCTATCTGACGGATCCAGGGGACAAACCCTGAAAACGCCCTCGTCAACCGAACGGAAGCCATTACAATGGTTACGGACATTTGCCAGCGCCCCTCATGGACTTCGGAGTCGGATTTCTCTCCAACAACGTCATGCTGCCGATCCTGGATTTTTTCTATGGGATCGTGCCCAGCTATGGACTGGCCATTATCTTCCTGACGTTGGTGATCCGCTTTGCCCTCTACCCGCTCAATGTGGGATCCATCCGCAACATGCGGCGCATGAAGGTGATCAGCCCGGTGATGCAGCGGCGGATGCGAGAACTCCAGGAGAAATACCGAGACGACCCGCAAAAGCTTCGCGAAGCCCAGGCCAAGCTTTATACCGAGCTGGGGGCCAATCCTTTGGGGGGCTGCCTGCCACTGCTCATTCAAATGCCAGTGCTGTTTGCCCTGTTTGCCACCCTGCGGGGCTCCCCCTTTGCAGCGGTGACCTACGATGTCAACTTGCAGATCCTGCCGGCGGAAATGGCGGCTGAGGTGGTGCCCGCCCCCTACGTCAGCCCCAGCAAGAACATTTTTGTCACCGACTCTCTTCACAAGCCGGTGGTGCTGGTGGAACCCAAAGGCACCAAAGTTGCCGTTGGGGAGGAGGTGCAATTTCTGCTTCAAGGGCCGGGGGGCAAGCCTTTTGAGCAATTGGTGGCCGAAGCGGGTGGGGATCCCAGTCTGTTACAGCCCACCTGGAAGATCACCAAAGGGGAAGATCGTGCCCAGATCAAGCCGGATGGCACCTTGCTGGCTCTGCAGCCGGGGGATGTGACCGTGCAGGTGTCCATTCCCGGTTTGGCCTCTGACACCGGCTTTCTGTTCATCGACAAGTTGGGCCGTGTGGGGGCCTTCGACGAAGATGGCACCATCCACTGGGATATCATCGCCATGATCGTCATCTTTGGGGTGTCCATTTACCTGAACCAGTACCTAACCAATGCCGGACAGGATACCGGCAAAGAGGATCCCAGCCAAAGTTCCATGGCTCGGATCACCCCTGTGCTGTTCTCGGCGATGTTCCTGTTCTTCCCTCTGCCGGCAGGGGTTTTGCTCTACATCCTTGTCTCTAATATCTTCCAAACGGTGCAGACTTTCCTGCTCTCGCGGGAGCCGTTGCCGGAGAACTTACAGCAGTTGGTGGAAGAGGAGCGCCGTCGGGCCGCCCAGGCGATCACTGTGGAGGCCAAGGAAGTGGAAAAATCGACCAAGCCCAGAGCAGCCAAGGAGGGACGGGAATCCTTGCCCTTTGAGCCCTAGGGGATCCTCGCTGTTGGGGTGGACTTGTGGTGGAGTGTTGATACCTCTTCAAAGTTGGAAGCTGCCCAGGATGAGCCGTCCTAAGTCTTCTACGGGATCTGCTGCTAGGAAATCTGAGGGAACCGTTGCCCCTTCGCCAAACAAGTCCACCTTTGCGGCCAATCAAGAGCGAGCCAGGCAGTGGTTACAGCAGGTGCTGGCGGCTATGGGGATCCCAGCGGCGGTGCGGGTGGTGGGGGAGGTGCTGGAAATTGAGGCAGACTCTTTGACCCCAGCTCAGAAGCGGCTGCTGTTGGCGAAAGCCCTCCCCTTGCCCTCTCCATCTTCCAGAGATTCCCCTCAAGAGGAGGATCGCTCCCCCGTGGTGCTGGATGCGTTGCAGTACCTGGCCAACACCCTTCTCAACCTGAACCAGCCGGAAGACCAGCAGCAGCCCTACATTTTGGATTTGGACGGCTATCGGCAGCGGCGTTTGCAGGAGCTGAAGGTTTTGGTTGCCGCTGCTGTGGAAAAGGTGAGGGCCACTGGCCGGGAATACGAGTTTCCCGATCTCTCGGCTGCCGAGCGTCGGCAAATTCATACTCTCTTGAATGACCCTGCCTATGCCGATCTGGAAACTTTCAGCCGTGGCAAAGAGCCTGACCGGCGCTTGGTTATCCGTCGGGCAGCTTCCCCATCTTGAGAGTGGGCAGAGGGCTGGGAACAAGTTGGCCCTCTTGCTACGGTGACGACAGGGATCCCTGCTACCCAAAACGCGTGAAGGGGGGTGCCATGCTGAGGCCAATTCGTCTATCGGATCTGCGGCAGATGCCCGGTCAAACCCAAGAATTGCAGTTTAGGCAGTTTTTTTCGGGCTTTGAGAGTTTGACCCCTGTGGAGGGATCCCTGGAAGTCAGCCATCGGGGCCATTTTCTCGAAGTGAGTGCTGAAGCTCGTACCATTGTCACCCTCACCTGCCACCGCTGCCTACAGCAGTTCAACCACCGGCTGCACCTGGAAGTTGAGGAGATCATTTTGATTCGGGATCCCGAACCTCTCCCCTTGGAGCTGGAATTGCAAGACGAAGAAGATCTGCTGGAGAGCCTGCCCCCCAATGGTGAGCTGGATGTCGAAGACTGGATGTACCAGCACCTGCATTTGGAGATGCCCCGCCAGTTGCCCTGCCGTCCCGATTGTCCGGGCATTGCGGTGGAAGCTACAGCACCAACGGCGGATCCCCGCTGGGCAGCTCTAGCTTCTCTCCTGGAAGACTCTCCCTAGCTTGTTGAATGTTGCGCCCACAAGTTCTCTGGCGTTTTGCTCGACCCCACACCGTCTACGGCACCAGCGCCAGCGTGTTGGGCCTCTACCTGTTGGCGGGGTTTGTGGCTGCCGGATCCCTGCAACCGGTTCTCTCGGCGCTGCCCCAGTTGGTCTGGGCTTGGGCGGCCTGTCTGGCGGCCAATGTCTACATCGTCGGCTTGAATCAACTGACGGATATTGAAATCGACCGCATCAACAAACCCCATTTGCCCTTGGCTGCTGGATCCCTGAGTTGGCGACAGGGGGTGGGGATCGTCGTGGGTTGTGGGGTGGCGTCCGTCCTACTGGCCATGGCCGGGATCCCTTATCTGCTGCTGACGGTGCTTTTGAGCAATGGGATCGGCACGGCCTATTCGTTGCCCCCCTTGCGGTTGAAGCGTTTTCCGCTGGCGGCCTCGGCTTGCATCTACAGCGTGCGCGGCTTGATCGTCAATTTGGGCCTTTACAGCCATTTTCAGCAGGTGATGCAGGGAAGGGTCGAGCTTTCAGCCCCGATTGTTTGGCTGACGGGGTTTATGTCGATTTTTGGGCTGGTGATCGCCCTTTTCAAAGATATTCCCGACATGGAAGGGGATCGCCAGTTTGCCATTGCCACCTTCTCGCTGCGCTTTGGGCCAGGGCGGATCTCAAGGTTTTGTATCGGCATTTTGGCCTTGTGCTATCTGGGATTTATCGGGGTGGGGATCTCTTTTCTCCTTGCGGGCAACGGCCTCTGGCTGTTGGTGAGCCATGTGTTGGGGCTGGGGATCCTCTTGGGCTATGGTGTCCATCTGGATCTCAGCCGTCGGGAGGCGATTGTTGGCTATTATCAACTGATCTGGAAGTTGTTTTACTTGGAGTATTTGCTTTACCCTTGGGCCTTTTTCTCTTTTTTCTAGAGCATTTTCCTGGAGGTAACGATCTCCCCAAACTCAGACAGGAAAAAATCTAGAGATACCGCCTCATTTGCACCCGAAAGCGGCCTTTTTTTGTTTCGGCTACCTCTTCAATTTGCAGCCGACCCCGACCTCGAATGGCAATCCAATCCTGAGGGCCAACGGTGTAGCTGGCTTGGGTAATGGGCTTCCAATTGACCCGCACTTCCCCCCGTTGGATTTCTTCCACCATTTTGCTGCGGGAGATGCCAAACCCAGCTGAGGCTACCGCATCCAGGCGCAAAGAGGCTTCCACGCTGGTGATGGATTTGACGCGGGGGGGTTGAATGTTCAACTGGCTCAGGGGGATCCGGCCTACTTTGACAGGCACTGTGCGCACCTGCGTCAGGTTTAGGGCGAGGTAGTCCACCATTTCGGGCACAACGATGGCCTGGGCGCCTGAGTCCCCCAACAGGAGGATGTCTCCCACTTTCTCGCGGGCGATGCCGGCTCCCAAAAGGGCTCCCAGAAAATCGCGGTGGGTGGCCGGGTCGAAGAGAAAGTTGCCTTGAATCTGAATGGCGGTCAATGGGATCCCTTCTGGGTCGGGCTTGGGATCCCGGACATCCAGACCCACCTCAGAGCGGGCCAGGGCTATGCGTTGGCGTTCTGCTTGGGGGTACCCTCCCCAGGCCCCCACTTGTAGTTCGGTCAAGTTGCGCAGCCGAGCTTGCACCTCTGCTATTTCCGGTGGCGAGAGGAAGTCGCTCCAGACCACTTGCCAGGTCTTGAGGGCTTGCTCTCCCAAATCCAAGACCCGTGCCAAGGTTTCTCGATACTCTGCCCCTTGCAACAAATCGGCTCTGGGTAGCATTTTGAGGCGCTTCGACCTTTGTAGTTCAGCTAGAAATCGCAGGAGCCCCGCACTG
>NZ_JANSIO010000359.1:0-1987 GCF_047462195.1 Synechococcus sp. R3-13
GGCTGGGGTGGCTTTTACCCTGACCCTGCTGGGTTTGTCGGCAGCTTTGCTGGGTCGCGTTTACGGACAAACCGGATCCTTCGGGCCTGTTGTGGTGGGGGGAATTGCCATCTTGATGGGGCTGAACTTGTTGGAGGTGCTCCCCCTGCGTTTTCCCGATGGGTTTAACCGCCTCGAGATTCCCGGAGAATGGCCCAGGTTAGGCCGGGCAGTGTTGCTGGGGTTAACCTTTGGCCTGGTGGCCTCTCCCTGCAGTACGCCGGTTTTGGTGGCTTTGCTGGCCTGGGTTTCCACCACAGGGCAACCCTGGGTAGGGGGTGGGCTGCTGCTGGCTTACGGGCTGGGGTTGGCCTTTCCCCTGCTCCTGGCGGGGGTGTTTACCGGAGCGGTGAAGCAACTGTTGGCCTTGCGGCGCTGGTCGGGCTGGCTCACTTATGCCAGTGGGGTGGTGTTGGTGGGGTTCGGCAGCGTAACAATCTTGTCGGCTTGGGCCTAAGGGATCCCTGCTGCTGCAGGCTAAGATGGGGCTACACCTACAGCACCCTGTTGGGGACTGCACCTTGCCTGGCAAGAGCAGCGGTCTGAATCTTAAGCCGACAAACTTCTCATGGTCATATACTCTCTCCCGCTTGCCCGCTGGGTTTCCTCGCTGCGGCGGTACTTTCGTCATGAGCTGCTGCCGCTGCTGGCGGATCTGCGCCTGGCCATTGGCCTTTTGTTGGCGATTGCGGTCTTGAGCGCCACCGGCACGGTAATTGAGCAAGAGGAAACGGCGGCTTTTTATCAAGCCCACTATCCAGAGCATCCGGCCCTGTTTGGCTTTCTCACCTGGCGGGTGATCCTGAGCTTGGGATTGGATCACGTCTACCGCACCCCTTGGTTTCTGGCCATTTTGATCCTGTTCGGCAGCAGCCTTATCGCCTGTTCCTTTACGCGCCAGTGGCCAATGCTCAAGGTGGCTCGCCGTTGGAGCTATCTCACCCGTCCGCAGTCTTTTCAGCGCCTGCCGTTTCGGACGTATCTGCCTCAGCAATCCTTACAAGGTCTGCCGGAGCGGTTGCGCCGACAGGGCTATCTGGTGTTTCAGGAGGGCCATTACCTCTACGCCCGCAAGGGGTTAATCGGCAGGATCGGCCCCATCTTGGTGCATGTCAGCATGCTGCTGATCTTGCTGGGGGCGATTTGGGGCAGCATTAGCGGCTTCAAGGCCCAAGAACTCATTCCCAGCGGCGGCGTGGCTTCCATTCAACACTTGACCGGAGCAGGGGATCTGGCTCGCGCTCACTTGCCTACCTGGCAAATTCGGGCCAATCGCTTCTGGATTGACTACGCTGCCGATGGCCGTGTCAAGCAGTTTTATTCCGACCTCTCGATCTTGGATCAGGGTCAGGAGGTCAAACGTCAGACCATTTCCGTCAACCATCCTCTCTCCTACCGGGGTGTGACCCTTTACCAAGCCGATTGGAGCATCGACAGCATCCGCATCCGCGTCAACAATAGCCCCACTTTTCAAATCCCGGTGGTGCCGGTGCGCACCGAGGCAGGCAACAAACTCTGGGGCGCTTTTGTGCCCACCCAGCCGGACATGAGCCAGGGCCTCACGCTGCTGCTGCCGGATTTGCAGGGGACAGCCCTGCTCTACGACACTGAAGGGCAATGGATGGGATCCCTGCGCCAAGGCATGAGCTTGGCCCTCGACGAGGTCGCTCCCCAACGCTTCCCCAACCCCCTCACTCTGTATCTGGATGAGGTGATCGGCGCTACCGGACTGCAAATTAAATCGGATCCAGGGATCCCTGCGGTGTATCTCGGATTTGGCCTGTTGATGGTGGGGGTGGTGATGAGCTACTTCAGCTACAGCCAAATCTGGGCTTTGCAAACGGAGACGGGGCTCTACTTGGGGGGCAAAACCAACCGGGCCTTGGTCACCTTCGAGCGAGAATTCGACCGCTTGGTGGAGCATGACTCTAGTCAATAATAAGCTCAA
>NZ_JANSIO010000360.1:0-1933 GCF_047462195.1 Synechococcus sp. R3-13
TATCCTAACATAAGATCAACACGACCTAGCAATTTTCTCAACAATCTTCAGCCATGCCCCAGACCGGCCTCGATACCTTTCAGCTTCTCTACCAGCACCACCGTGGCCCCAGCTTCTGCGAGCGCATGCTGGCAACAGCTCCTGGGCGCTTTAACGAGGCGTTTTGGCACTTCTGGCAGATGCACATTGAGCCCTGCCTGCCTCCTGCACCGCGCTTGTTGGATCTGGGAACCGGGCCGGGCTTTGCTCTGGGTCAGTGGGCGCAACGCTATCCCGGAGGGCACTTCATCGGGGTGGATGTGATGCCCTACATGTTGGAGCGAGCGGCGGCAGATTTGAAAGGGATCCCTGGAATCCAGCTGCTGCAGGCCGACCTGCACGACCCTCACTTGCCGCTTGCGGCCAACAGCATCGATGCAGCTCAGGCAGTGGTGGTGTTGCACGAGATGGTGCAGCCCTTGCGCTTGTTGCAGGAGGTGTTGCGTCTACTCAAGCCGGGGGGGCGATTTTTGCTGGTGGATTGGGTGCGCGCCCCGCTCAGCCTCTACTTCGATGCCGATACAGAGGCCCAACTCTTCCAGTCGGACACGCCTTTGGAAACGCTGCTGGATCAGTTTACCCACTTCTACGAGCACAATCGCTTCAGCGCCGAAGACCTGGTGTGGTTGTTGGAGAAGGTGGGTTTCGCGGTGGTGGCTCAGCAGCTCTACAACCAAAATCGCTTTGTGCGACTTGCAGCCGAAAAGCCTATCTCCTGAATGTCCAACTGCCCATAACGAGATGTTTTGGACTACGGAGTGCAGAATAGACCAATAAACAGAACAGTGTCCAAATCAATTCAGATTACTCTCGCTGTTTTCGTTCATGGCTGCAGGGATCCAATGGGCAGGCTGCGCCTGGGCAAACACCTGCACTTCAGTGCTCATCTTGCGCAGTTGGCGGGCTAACTTGATTGCCTTGTCGCGGGGAAGGGGTGGGCTCACCACCGCCGGCAGACAGCCCAATAGGGGTTTCAGGGCCGTTTTGGGCAGGCGTGCGTAGAACGATAAAGCCGAGAGGATCTCCTCTTCAAAATAGGGGTTGCGACACTCCAAAAGGCGCACTTGATACAACTCTGGGGGAAGAGGCCGTCCTTGGGTCAGGCGAATCAGGGATTCCACCGTTCCCATCACATAGAGTTGATCGCCTTCTTTCAACAGGGTCTTGCCCTCTTTTTGCCAGATCTTGGGAAAAACACAGGGTTTCCCCGGTCGGGAGCGATGCAGCAAGATCACCAGGTCATAGTCCTGGGCCAGTTGGCGCAAGGATAGCCCCAGGTAGTGGCAATCGGCCGAGACCTCCAGCAGCGTCACCAGCAGAGTTTCCCCCTGCCAAGCCAGAGTGCCGTAGACGGATCCCACCAGTGCTGCGGTGGCAAAAGCCCGTGCCCCCAGCCCGGTAGCGCTGTAGCTGATCCCCAGGGTCTGCATGTGGCGCTGCATGCGAGCCGCCAATTCGGGATCGGTAACCCGCAAAATGGTGCGGATCCCCGGCTGCAGGCTGTGGGCCGTCAGGGCCGTCTCCAGGTTGGTGAGATCGTCAGGGGTGGTGCAGATCAGGCAGCGGCTGCCCTGAATGCGAGCCTGTTGCAGCGTGCTTGCCAGGGCGTAATCCCCACGAATCACCACTGCCCTCTCCCGTTCCGCCGCCTCCAGCAGAGGGTTCTCGCTATTGGGATCCACCACCACCACCTCGTAGCCCATCTGCCGCAACAACTGCAGCCGCCACCGATAGGGAAAAATGCTGCGGCAAAACCGAGTCGAGATAGCGGGCAAGGCTGTGGTTGAACAGACGGGAGACGACACGCACCTGTGGATTGAGATCTCGAATCAGCAAAGCCAGCTCGAAATTGGCTTGGTCGCTGTCCTGATACATTCACGCTGAACTCTCCTGA
>NZ_JANSIO010000361.1:0-12931 GCF_047462195.1 Synechococcus sp. R3-13
CGCTGAAGCTGTCGGGGGTAACGTTCAGCACCCCCATCACCGCAACCCCGCGCCACGAGAGGCGATAGCCTTCCGCCGCCTTTTCGGCCCTGGGCAGGGGACGCCGAGAGGTCAAGCTGGTAACACTTCTAACCTTCAGAAGATGATCCTGCGCAAAGAGCATGCTGGTTTGTGCTGCTGGGGCAAGGAAAGAGTCTCCCGCAGCTCAGGATACTATGGCCCAAGCCCCACGCATGGCTGAAATCCAGTGAAATGCTTCGGCGTCTCCGGCTTGCAGAATGCAACCTGGGGAAGAGCCTCCGCCAACTCAGACGCTGGGGTTGGCCTGAGTCGGCAGAGGAACTCATCCCACTCTAGAACATGATGTCGTCTTCGGAACGACCCCAGATGCACCAAATGATAGAGGCAAAGATTGCCATGTAAACCCAGGCCATCGGGCCGTATTGCAGCAGATCCATCAATACATCCCTAAAACATTTGTTTATCTAGTCCAATTATTGTGATGTTTCGTTACAGCGTCAACAGTTCTCTCAGGAAAGGGCTGCTTCTCAGACCCAACTGGAGCTAAGGCGCCAAGCTGGGATCCCTTGTCCAGGGCGGATTAAATTGCTGAGAAAACCCAGCTTGCCTGAGAGAGACGGCTGAGAGATGCAGGGGGATGGGGAGCTAGACATGGAAACGGAAGTGCATCACATCCCCTTCCTGCACTACGTAGTCTTTGCCTTCGCTGCGCAGCAGGCCCTTTTCTTTGGCGGCATTCAGGGATCCCGCCGCCACCAGATCGGCATAGGCCACCGTCTCGGCCCGGATGAAGCCCCGCTCAAAATCGGAGTGGATCACCCCGGCTGCCTGAGGGGCTGTGGCGCCGACTGGGATCGTCCAAGCGCGGGTTTCTTTGGGGCCAGAGGTAAAGTAGGTGCGCAAGCCCAACAGCTCGTAGGTGGCTCGGATGAGAGATTTCAGCCCGCCTTCTTTCACCCCCAACGAATCCAGATAGGCCTGTCGCTCGTCGGGGGGTAGCTCCACCAGTTCCGCCTCCACCTGGGCTGAGACCACCACCACACCTGCCCCTTCCGCTTCGGCAAATTGCCGCACCTGCTCCACCCAGGCATTGCCGCTGGCCAGATCCGTTTCCGCCACATTGGCGGCGTAGATGACTTTTTTGCGGGTGAGCAGCCCCAACCCTTTGATCAACTGCTCTTCTTCTGGGCTGAGGGGTACCAGGCGAGCCGGCTTGCCCTCGTCCAAGGCAGCCTGTAATTGTTCCAGAGCCTGCAACTCCAGTTGGGCGGTTTTGTCGGACTTGGCCTGCTTGCGCACCCGCTCCATGCGCCGCTCGATCTGGGCCAGATCCGCCAGGGCCAGCTCCAGGTTGATCACCCCGATATCCCGCAAGGGATCCACCGATCCGGCCACATGCACAATGTTCTCGTCCTGGAAGCAGCGCACCACGTGCACCACGGCGTCCACCTGGCGAATGTGGGAGAGAAACTGGTTGCCCAGACCCTCCCCCTTGCTGGCTCCAGCCACCAGCCCGGCAATATCCACAAACTCGATTTGGCTGGGGATGATCTCGGCAGAACCGCTGATCTTGGCCAGCACCTGCAAGCGCTCGTCGGGCACCGCCACCCGCCCCACATTCGGCTCAATGGTGCAGAAGGGAAAGTTGGCCGCCTCGGCTTTGGCATTTTCACAGAGGGCGTTGAACAAGGTAGATTTGCCTACGTTGGGCAGGCCGACAATTCCAGCTCTTAACATCCAGATCTCGGAGAAAAAGCCAAAAACCAGGGTAACGGGATCCCTTGCTAGGCCGGAAGATCCCTACTCCGACGTTAGCATTTGCGGCCCCTCGACGGTGCGCTTTCCCAACCGGTGAATCCGCTCCCAAGCGCTCCGCGCCGCCAACGCGACCACCCCTGGCCCCTCTCTCAAGGGAAGAAAGGAAATAGGCGAAACGACTGTATCTTTTGCTCCGCTGCACAGTGCTGGGCGACTGAGGTCTTGCCAAGGTGCGTGATCCTTTCCAATTCAAACTCGCTCCAGAAAGGCCACCCCCTCCACGTGCCCGGTTTGGGGAAAGAAGTCAGCCGCCCGCCATTGGGTGAGGCGATAGGATCCCTCTGCCAGTAGGATCTGCAAGTCTCGCGCCAAAGTGGCAGGGTGACAGCTAATGTAGACGATGCGTGGTGGTCGTCGCAGCTTTAGGGTCTCGAGCACTTGGCGGTCGCAGCCGCGCCGCGGCGGATCCAGCACCACAATGTCGGCAGGGGGCAGGGTCGGCAAAACCTGTTCCACCGTGCCCTGGAAAAATTGGGCTGAGGCGATACCGTTGAACTGGGCATTGTAGCGGGCTTGGGCCACCGCTTCCGGCAAAGCTTCCACCCCCATCGCCCGTTTCGCCCGTTGCGCCAGCAGCAAGGTTAAGGTGCCGATGCCACAGTAGGCATCCAGGATGGTTTCCTCTCCCCGCAGGTTCAGTTGGTCGGCTATCCAGGTAAAAAAGGCTTCTGCTTGCTCTGTGTTGACCTGGAAGAAAGAGGTGCTGTCGATCCAGAGGGAAAAACCGGCAAATTCCTCCCGCAAAGACCCCCGACCGGCAATCACCTCAGTCTCCGGGCCGAAGATGGCATTGGTGCGGGCCGAGTTGAGATTGAGACAGACCCCCACCAGGTCAGGGTAGCGCTGCATCCAGCGTTCGGCCCAGCTTTCCAGATGGGGCAGGCGACGACTGCAACTGACCAAGGTCAGGAGCACCTCGCGGGTACGGCGACCGATGCGCAAACCCAAGTGGCGGAGATGACCTTGGTGACGACTTTCGTCGTAGACACTCCAGCCCGTTTCTTGGAGATCCCGCTTGATTTCCCTCAGGAACACATCCAGCCGCTCGTCTTGCACGGGGCATTGGTTGAGGTTCACCAGGCGGTGGCTGCCCCGTTGGTAGTAGCCCATGCGCAAGGGCTGGCCCTCCGGTTTGGTTATGGGGTAGGTGACCTTGTTGCGATAGCGCAGCGGCTGCCGGGATCCCAAAATAGGGACAGGCTGCGGCAGAGTCAGACCGCCAATCCGCTCCAGTGCATCCCTGAGGATTTGCTGCTTGGTGGCCAATTGCTGGGCATAGCTGACATGTTGCCATTGGCAGCCACCACATTTGTCCGCCACAATGCAGGCTGGTCGCACCCGTTGGGGAGAGGGAGAAATCAGCGACCGAATTCGCCCGACCAAGTAGTTGCGCTTGATCTCGGTTATTTGGGCCACCACCTGATCCCCGGGCACCGCCTGGGACACAAACACCACTCGCCCTTGTCCAAGTCCTACTGTGTGGGCAATGCCATCTCCCTGGGGGGTCAGGGCCGTGATCTCCAACATCAAAAGATCCCCAGGTTTAACGGGATCAGGAAGGCCGGAAGGGATCGGATGTTCCATTAGGCTGTTTCGCCGAAATTCGAAATAACTATAACCATAGGTCAGGTCGTGTTGGCTGGAGTCAGCATTGCCGGAAAAAGCTGTAGCAAGGCAAAAAGCATGTCAGCCGCCAACTGCTTACGGGATTGAAAACCCCATCCAATGAAGTGGTTCACTCCTTGGTCAAAACAGATAGAGAAGGCAAAACATCTTCTCGAAAAGGAACCTCGTTTTGATTCACGTTCTCCAGCTCGGCCAACATGAGAGGGTTAACCCGGTTTAGGTAGGGCACCAAAACCTGTTGTAGCCTTCGGCTGTAGAAGCGGTGGTAGCTGTACACAGGCGTGGCCGGAAATCCCCGTCGAATCTTATGGGATCCCCCTGCGCCGGGATCAAAGTTGCGGATCCCTTCTCGGATGGCGAGGGCAATGGGCTCGTAGTAGCAAACGTTAAAGTGCAAAAACTTCACCTCCTCCCGACAACCCCAGTAGCGCCCGAACAGGCGATCTCCCTTACGAATACAAAAAGACATCCCCACAATTTCTGCATTCCGTTCCCCGGCCACCAGCACAACTCGCTCCCGATAGTTGGGATAGAGAGACTCGAAAAAGCGGCGATTGAGATATTTGCTCCAGTTCCAAAATTGGGCGCAGGTGTTGCTGTAAAAGTCGTACATGAGAGACAACAGGCGGGGCGTGATCTCCTCTCCTGTGTAAATCTTGAGTTCTAGGCCGCTTTTTTCCATTGCAGCCCGCTCTCGCTTGATGTTGCGCCGCTGGTTGGCATTGAACTGGCTCAAAAAGTCTTCGTAAGAGCGGTAGCCGGGGTTGTGCCACTGGTAGTTGTGGGTGATCCGGGGCGTAAATCCATCCGACTCCAATTGAGTCCGCCAGTCCAGATCTACATAAAGCAAGCTAAACACCGAAATATCCTTCTCTTGGCAAAACCGGTCAATGGCTGCCAGCATCAACGACCACACCTCTGCTTCCGAATACTCGGGATGGACGAGGATGCGATAGCCCGTGGCCGGGGTGAAGGGGGCCATGCCGATTAACTTCGGGTAGTAGCGTTCCCCCAATTGGCCGGCAACTGCAGCCCATTCTTGGTCAAAGACAAACTCCCCCTGGCTGTGGCTTTTCAAATACAAGGGGGCAGCAGCAACCAACTGGCCGTCTGCCTCCACCAACAGGTGACAGGGCAGCCACCCCGTCTTGCGGCTGGCACAACCTGAGCTTTCTAGGCTGTGCAACCATTCGTATTCCAAAAAAGGAGAGGTGCGCTCCGTTTGCAAGGCGTGCCAGGCCCCTGCTGGGATCTCGCGAATATCGTGGCACCAGCGCCATTTCAACCCGGTTGACATTTGCCTGCTCGGATCAGACCAACCCGCCGTGCAATTGCCTCAGCTTGGCCGGGAAAAGGCCCCCAATGCTCTTGCCGACTCAAGAGGGGATCCCCCGCCGCCAAATGCAGCACCTGGCAGGATCCCTGCGCCTGCTTGATTATGGACCACCCTGAAACGGGGTCGGAAACCACGCTGCTGCTCCTTTGCCCGTCCACAACTTCTCCGGCGGAAAACCACACTTTTGGGTTCTGGTTTGATTTTAATCGGGATCCCTGGGCTCGTAGTAACGGTTGGCCAATTCCAAAGCCATCTGAAACTTCTGCTCGCGGGTGAGATCGGCCCGTCGGGCAATGTGGGCAAAGCGGTTGATATCTGGGGGCAGGAAGTCGAAAGGACGCTGTTCCCGCACGATGTCCAAGACCAAATCGCAAAGGGCCTGCTGGTAATCGTTATAGAAGATCTCTCCCAAAGCCTTGAGCCGCCCATCGGGCACCGGATTGTTAAAGTCGATGGCCTGCAGCTCTCCCTGCTCGTCAATAAATAGCTCCACCGAGTTCATTTCATAGCCCAAAACTCGATTGATAATCCGACAGGTATTGATGACTTTCTGGCCCATTTCCGGCGTGAGAAATTCTGGATCGAACAGATACTCGCTAGCATCGAATTTACGAAAGATGTACTTAATCGGAATGATCTTTCGGCCAATGCAGAGGGCGCGAATCTGCCAAGGGTAAGGGGTTTTGACCTTCTCTTGGATCATCATCACCTGAGATCCAGAGCGGTCGTAAAAATAGAGGAGCTGCTCCATGTTGTGGGCTATTTCTACTCCAATGGCCTCTCGCCCCTCCGCCGGCTTAATCACAATTGGCCAGCCCAGATCTTCCGCCATCCCCTGCCAATCGAAAAACTTGTGATACTTAAAATCTTCTGCTTTCAATGCGGGGGCTTCTTTAGGGGGCAGAATGTAAGTTTTGGGGATGGAGATCCCCAGCTCTTTGACCACCATGTAGGCAGCATCTTTGTTGCGCAGGTAGTAATAAAAGCTAAACGGGTTGTTGATGAGGTAAACCCCCCGAAAGGCAAAGCCCATGAACAGGCCGATGGCTTGGGGGTAAAGGTAGCTGAAACGATCCAGGATCAGGCGATACTTGGTGCGGTAATCCAGGTTCACCTCGTGAATGGTGACATGTTCGGCCCGGATCTTGTAAGTTTGGCCGTTGCGAGCTTGAACAGGGGGAAGTGCGTTGAGGCGGGCCAGAGTATCGTCCCCAAAAGGCTCGCTGAAGTGCAGGCTGCCAACCCAATAGTCTTCAATCATCAAAGCTCTCTCAAAAGCTATTCCCTGCAAGGGATCCTACGCGAAGGCGCGGATTTGCGCTTGCCAAGTGGGCCAGTCGTGATCCCCCTCCCATACCTCCAGTTGATGGGGGATGTCGTTGCGGCTGAGCACTTCTGCCAGGCGCAGATTGTCGCTGAGGCAGTGGTCGCGGCGAGCGGTGAGCAACTTCAGCTCGGTGTTGCGCCCGCCCAACTGATCCCAGAGTTGCCGGCTCATGTTGGACATATAGGCCAGCGGGTTGATGAAATACAGCTCCTGCTCTGCCCGTTGGGGATCCCAGCCGGTGATGGAGCCGAGAGCGGCCACATCGTAGGGCCCCCCCAGAGCCAAACAACGGCGCACTAGGCCGGGATGCCGACAGGTGAGGTTGACAGCATGGGTAGCTCCCAGGGAAAACCCAGCCACCACCAGAAACTCATTTTGCGCCTCGGCCTTGGCGTAGGGGATCAGCTCTTCTACCCAGTGCTGCTCCAGCAACAGCCAACGATCCCGCCGTTGGGGCAAGTCCAGCTGGCGGTTGAACAAAGTCTCCCAATCCAGGGTTTCCACGCAAAAAGCCTGCAAATAGCCCTGTTCCAGATGATGGCTGAGGCTGGCAATAATGCCGCGATCTTCCACGTCAAAAAAACGCCCGTTGCTGGTGGGCAGACAGATCAGCGGGTAGCCGTGATGCCCGAAGTGGAGCATCTCCATTTCCCGGCCCAGGATCTGAGAGGGAAAGCGCAAGTAGCGGCGAGGGTAGGGCATGAAAAATGGGAAGGTATACCCAACTTTCTCTTCTGCAGGGAGCCGAGAAGGCCGAATTGTCCCCTCTGGAAGAACCCACAAGAGCTACCCGAACAGATGGGAGCAAATCTGATCGGTTAACGGGAACCTCAGGAAATTTCCGTGAACAGATCCTTGAGGGCTGTGCGGGCGGCCAAGTGCTTGCGGGTGGACTCAAGAATTTCGGCTTCCCGGCGCAGCCGGCTTTCGGTACTGACCATTTCCAGCAGAGCTTGCTGCTCTTGGGGGGCTCCATGAAAGTGGCTGGCCACCCAGTAGGACAATTCTATGGGAGTGGTGGGGAGCTGCTCCGGCAACTCTGCATCCCGCTCCATCAGCTTGCCCGAGAGACGCACCACATCCTGAAGGAGAGTGGTAACCTGGCGCACCCAGCCCTGCAGGTCATCGGAAGGGGTGGTCGGCTCATCCTCAATCCATTCCACCAGCCCCACCCGGAAGGGTTTTTCCCGCACGTAATCCAAGACGCGGAAGCGCTGCTGCCCCAAGGTCAAAATGTCCATACGGTCATCCGGCAAGCGCTGCACCTGCAACACCTCAGCACAACACCCTACCCGCACCGGGGATCCCGTCTGGGGATTGAACATCAGCACCCCAAAGCGGCGATCCGTCTCCAGGATGGTGTTGATCATCATGCGGTAGCGGTACTCGAATATGTGCAGCGGCAGAGGGCGGCCCGGAAACAGTACCACCTCCGGCAAGGGAAACAGGGGTAGCTCGCGAACATCCACGGAAGAAGAAGGCATAGGGCTTGTGCTTCTCGTTGTACTGAGTCTAGCCCATCTTTAGGTAGCCCATGTGGGCAACTGTAAGCCTTTTGACTTGCTGTTGGCAATCCTCACCCCCAGCCCCTCTTCCGAAGAGAGAGAGGAGTTTATCGGGAGGGGCTATGGCTGTTCAGGCGCAGGGCCAGGGCGGCACGGGCTTCTTCCCGGTCGTCGAAGTGAACCTTCTCGGTGCCCAGGATTTGGTAGTCTTCGTGGCCTTTGCCGGCGATCACCACTGTATCCCCTGGCCGCGCTTCGAGGATGGCCAGGCGAATGGCCTGCCGCCGATCCACCTCCACCGCCCTGGGGGATCCAGGGATCCCGGCCAAAATATCCCGTAGGATCTGCTGGGGATCTTCGGTGCGGGGGTTGTCGGAGGTAACGATCACCTGATCGGCCCAGGTGGCGGCAATGCGGCCCATCTGCGGTCGTTTGCCCCGATCCCGATCCCCGCCACAGCCAAAGACACAGATAAGCTGACCTTGCACCTGGGAGCGCAGGGCCTTGAGCAGGTTTTCCAGCCCGTCGGGGGTGTGGGCATAGTCCACAATCACCGCGATATCCTGCCCCGGCAGGGTCACCCGCTCCATCCGCCCCGGTACGCCCGGAAAGTGGGGCAGGGCCGACTGGATGATCTCGACAGGGATCCCCAAGTGCAGGGCTACCCCCACCGCCGCCAGCAGGTTGGCCAGGTTGAAGGATCCCACCAGGGGGGCCTCCACGGCAAAGGCGCCAGAGGGGGTGTGGAGCGTCGCCTGTAAGCCGTTGGGGTGCAATTGAACGTTGCTGGGCCAGAGGCCGGGGATCCCTTCCAGAGGCTGCAGCGAGTAGGCCCAGGGCTGCAGATCGGGCCGAATGGCTTGCAAGAGCCGCCGTCCCCCAGCATCGTCGGCGTTGATCACCGCCCGCCCTTGGAGATACTCCTGTCGGAAGAGGGTGGCTTTGGCCTGCCAGTAGTTCTCCAGCGTCTGGTGAAAGTCCAGGTGATCCTGGGTAAGGTTGGTCCAGACGGCAGCGGCAAAGGAACATCCCCACACCCGATCTTGAGCGAGAGCATGGGAGCTCACCTCCATCACCGCCACCTCCGCCCCGGCTCTCTGGGCTTCCCTGAGGCTGCGCTGCAGTTCAGGCGGAAAAAGGGTGGTGTGGGGAGCAACTTCGCTGTGGCCCGGCCAGCGGTTGTACAGAGTGCCCAGCAAAGCCGCGGAGCGACCGGCAGCCTGCACCAAATGTTCAATGAGATGGGTGGTGGTGGTTTTGCCATTGGTGCCCGTCACCCCCACCAAGGTCAGTTGGCGGGCGGGAAACCCATAGAAAGCTGCCGCCACCTGGGCCACGGCCCTGTTCAGGCTGGCGCGAGGCAAAACCAGGACGGGCTGACTTCCCCATCCAGCCTCTCCGCTGACGCTCTCCCACGCCTCTTGGGAAATGAGGGCCGCCACTGCCCCTGCCGCCAGGGCCCGGGCCACGAAGCAACCCCCATCCACGCGGGATCCCGGCATCCCCAAGAAGAGATCCCCCGGCTGTACCTGGCGAGAGTCGGCACAGAGGCCCCAGACCTGCACCCCCTCCAGGGATCCCTGGGCCAATTGAGGCTGGATCCCAGCTTGGCTGAGCAATTCCCACAGAGGGTGCTCCGCACCCCTAGCGCGAACAATCCCAACAGTCTCCATTCCACCACTCCTCCCTGCTTTGCAGCTTACGGTAGCCGCTCAACCCCCTTTCCGACCAGAGCGCTAGCGAGATCCCCTCTTTACCTTGGGAGAGGAGCCAGGGGTGAAGAAATCAGGCCAGTATCTCCTCCAGCTTTTGCTTGGCCCACAGAGAAGCGTAGAGGCCCTTCTCGTCCGCCAGCAATTCGGCATGGGATCCCTTCTGCACGAGGCGGCCCCTGTCCATCACCCAAATCTGATCGGCTTCCACCGCAGCCGTAAGGCGATGGGTGATGAAGATCACCGTTTTCTGGGCCGTGACCCGACGCAGATGGCGGAGGATGGCTTGGGCCGTCTGGTTATCCACACTGGAGAGAGAGTCATCCAGGATCAAGATGGGAGCATCCACCAGCAAAGCCCGGGCCAAGGCCACCCGCTGTCGCTGGCCACCGGAGAGGGTGATGCCCCGCTCTCCCACCAGAGTGTCGTAGCCGTTGGGGAAGTTGAGGATCTCGGCGTGGATGTGGGCGGCTTTGGCCACCCATTCCACCTCCCAATCTTCGGCATCCGGCTTGCCGTAGCGAATGTTATCCCGAACCGTGGCGCTGAACAGAAAGCTCTCCTGGGGCACGTAGGCAATGGCCCGCCGCAGGGATCCCAGTTGGAGCTGGGTGATGTCCTGCCCATCCAAAAACAGTTGCCCCGGCTGGATCTCCAGCAGGCGAGGAAGGGCATTGGCCAGGGTGGACTTGCCCGCCCCAATTGGCCCCACCACCGCCACCATCTGGCCCGGTTCTATGCAAAAGTGCAAATCCTCTAGAGCCGGAGCTGCCGCAGGGCCGGCGAAGGCAAACGCGAGACCTCTGGCCTCGAGGCGACCCTGCACCCTCTCCAGAGGCAACGGCAAAGCGCCTGGGGCGTCTCGGATGGTGGGTTCTACCCCCAACAGAGCATCGATCCGCTCCAAGCTGACCTGCCCCCGCTGGTAGGCCGTGATGGTGAAGCCCAGCAGGGCGGTGGGAAATACCAACCGTTCCACGTAGAGGGTGAGGGCCGAAAAATCCCCAATGGTCAGCGTCCCTGCCGCAATCTGCGGCCCCCCCACCGCCAGCAGTAGCAACAAACTGAGGCTAACCAGCGCCACCAAAGAGGGGAAGAGCAAGTTGCGGGTGAGGGCTAAGCGTAAATTGGCCTGCAGCAGCCGCTGGTTCTGGCGGCGAAACCCCTGCTGCTCGTGCTGTTCTTGGCCGTATACCTTGATGACGGTGATGCCGTTCAGATCTTCTTGGATGAGATCGCTCAGATCTGCCAACTCCTGCTGCACCTGGAGCTGCTCCTGCTGCAGGCGGTTGCTGCTCAACTTCACCAGCACCAACATCACCGGAAACACCGATAGGGCCAGTGCGCTGAGGCGGGGCTCGATGCCAAACATGGCGGGCAAGGTGGTGGCATAGGCAAAGATCGTGTTGGCCAAATTGAGTAGGGCAAAGCCCAACAGGCGGCGGATGTTTTCCACATCGCTGGTGATGCGGGTGAGAATGTCCCCAATGGTCTGCTGGGCAAAGTAGGAAGGCTGCAGGGTGAGCAAATGCTCGAAGATGGCTTGCTTGAGGTGAAACTCCACCTGCCGTCCCACCCCAAACATCCACACCCGCGAGGCAATGCGAATGCCCATCATCAGGCTGGAGACGACCAGCACCGTCAAGGCGTAAAGGGCAATGCGCCGGGCCGACAAAGTGGCCAGGTTCTGGCTCAGGTCATCGATGACCAGCTTGACGTACCAGGGCAGGAACACCCCCAGGCCATTGACCAAGAGCAGGGATCCAATGCCCAACCCCACCTGTCGTCGATAGGGGCGCAGATAATGGGCCAATTGTCGGAGATGGGATCCGGTCACTCACTTGCTCCCTGCATCCTCTTCCACTCTAGCGTTCAGCCGGATCCCCCCGGTAGGGATCAGACCAGAACCTGAGCCGGGGCTTGCTGGGCCAGTTGTGCCGTTTCCCGCCGTGCCCAGGCATCTGCCTGCAAAATGTCCTCCAGGCTGGGATCGGCAATGACTTGATGCCGCTCACAAACCCGCTCCAAGAGACGGGGAATATCCAAAAAACGGATGCGCTCCTGCAAGAACAGGGCCACCGCCGCTTCGTTGGCCGCATTCAACACTGCCGGCAGCGTTCCCCCCCTCCGTCCAGCGGCATAGGCCAACTCCATGCAGGGGTACTTGCGGTGATCCGGAGCCTTAAAGGTGAGGGATCCCAGCTTGACCAAATCGAGGGGATTCCAGGGGGTGGCCAGGCGTTCCGGCCAACTGAGGCCGTAGAGGATGGGCAGGTGCATGTCCGGCCAGCCCAACTGGGCCAGAACCGAGGTATCGGCCAGCTCGATCAGGGAGTGGACAATGCTCTGCGGGTGGATGAGGATGTCGATGTGGTCGTAGTCCAGGCCGAAGAGCCAGTGGGCCTCGATCACCTCCAGGCCCTTGTTCATTAGGGTAGCCGAGTCGATGGTGATTTTGCGCCCCATCACCCAATTGGGATGCTTGAGGGCATCGGCCAGGGTGACCTGATCCAATTTTTCGGCAGGCCAATCCCGAAAGGCGCCACCCGAGGCAGTCAACAGGATTCTTCGCAGGGATCCCGCCGGCACCCCCTGTAAACATTGGAAAATGGCCGAATGCTCAGAGTCGACGGGGATCAGGTTCACCCCGTACTGCCGCACCAAGGGCAGCACCACCGGCCCCCCTGCCACCAGGGTTTCTTTGTTGGCCAGGGCAATGTCTTTGCCGGCACGGATGGCCGCCAGGGTTGGCAACAAACCGGCGCAGCCGACGATCCCCGTCACCACCCGCTGGGCCGCCGGGTGAGCCGCCACCTGACACAGCCCCTCCGTTCCGGCCACCAACTCCGGCAGCGGTCGGATCCCCGTCAGCAGCGACCGCAGCTCCGGCAGCAGTTCTTCCCGGCCAATGGCAACCATCTGGGGCCGAAACCGCCGCACCTGCTCGGCCAAGAGGGCAACGTTGCTGTAGCTGGTCAGGCCAACAACCTGAAAACGCTCCGGATACTGGGCCACCAAGTCCAGAGTTTGGGTGCCAATCGAGCCGGTGGAGCCGAGCAAGGTGATGGCTTGCATAAAGGATCCCTTTACCCCTGAAAGAGCGTGACGTCCTCCCAACGCAGACTTCCCCTCGCGCAACTTGCCCAAGGACTCCGTCCCGCTATTGCGAACGGCCCCACCTCGCGTTCGGGGATCCCTGCCTCACGCCCCTTCATCTTATTCTTATCTGGAATCTGTGTGCTCCCTCCGATCCCCGACAGCGGGATCCTATGCGGCTGTGGGGTCCGCGATGCCCCCCTTCCCCAGATTTTGGTTTCAAACCTTTCCCGACTGAGAACGCAGCCACTGGCTGAGCAGCGCCTCGATCAGCTCCGAAAGATCTTGATCCGATTCCAACAGGATGCGCTTCACGGCTCGGTGAGTCTCTTTGGGGATTTGACATACTCCCCTGCCTAAAGACAGGGGATTCTGGTTCCTGGTTCTGCGACAGCGCTTACCGTGTCAGGCTTCCCCTCCACGGCAGCGGCGCTCGTCTCCCCAGGCGTTCCCCCTTGCGGGGCGGTTCCCTTATGCCCTAAGGTACCGT
>NZ_JANSIO010000361.1:12941-13142 GCF_047462195.1 Synechococcus sp. R3-13
CTCCTCACCCAACAACTCCAGCCCTTTGCGTAGGATGTTGATGGCCGCATTCTCATCCCGGTCAATCACCGTCCCACACCGCGGGCAGCGGTGGGTGCGAGTGGACAGCGTCTTCTTCACCCTGTGACCACACTGAGAGCAGTCCTGACTGGTGTACTGGGGCGGCACTGCCACCACCACCTTGTTGAAGACCTTCCCGTA
>NZ_JANSIO010000362.1:0-2436 GCF_047462195.1 Synechococcus sp. R3-13
CAGCGGGCCGTAGGCCTTAGGGCGGGGCTTTAAACCCAGTTTTCTTGGTAACTGCAAGGATTGACAATAGAGATCGCCGGTACGTTCCAGATGACCTTGAAGTAGCGATGCGCTTTTTGGACTCCGACCCATGCCCGAACAATCGGATCCCCTCACCCGCAGCTTGATTGCCCTGATCCGGGGTTACCAGGTCGGCATTTCTCCTTGGCTGCCACCTGCTTGTCGCTATTACCCCACCTGCTCTCAGTACACCTTGGAAGCGGTGCGGCGCTACGGTGCCCTACGAGGGGGTTGGCTGGGGATCCGTCGCCTCTGTCGCTGTCATCCCTGGCACCCAGGGGGCTACGATCCGGTTCCCGATTTGCCGGGATCCGCGCCGACCCAGAAACCCTCCCCCCAGCCGGGCTCCCACTCTAGAGACACCTAGCACTTAGGTTGATTGTGGGTAGCAAGCCACAACCTCGATTTCTACTCGGGCATTGAGGGGCAGGCGGGCCACCTGTACGCAAGAGCGAGCCGGAGCCGGATCGGTGGCAAAAAACTCTCGATAAACCTCGTTCATGGCCGCAAAATCCTCCATATCGGCCAGGAAAACCGTTGTCTTCACCACCTGGGAGAGAGTGGTGCCCCCCGCTTCCAGCACCGCCTGCACGTTCAGCAATGCCTGCCGAGTTTGAGAAACAATGTCCTCCCCCACCAGTTTGCCGGTTTTGGGATCCAGGCCCACCTGCCCGGCAGTAAACAGGAATGGCCCCAGAGCAGCAACACCCTGGCTGTAGGGGCCGACAGGAGCGGGGGCAGCTTCGGTTTGCACGCCACAAAGACATGGCCCAGGCCGATCCCGGTAGTGGCCGATCTCTGGCTGGGCCGGCTTCGTCTGCTCCATAGAGGTTTGCCCAACTCTGTCGCTACGCTACCACAGGTGGATCGCCAAAAAGCGGGGCCAAGAATGCCAAGATGAACTCGTTGAGAGGGAGAGGGATCCATGCCGTTGATCAAGCTGCAAACGTCTGTGCAACCAGAAGCCGCCGCGGTAGGGGAACTGCTCAAGGTGCTGTCTGCTGCTCTATCTGAACAGTTGGGCAAGTCGGAAGCCTACGTGATGACTGCCTTTGAAGGTGGGATCCCGATGACCTTTGCCGGCAGTGGGGATCCCTGTTGCTACGTGGAAATCAAGAGTATCGGGCAATTTTCCGCCCAACAAACCCGGGCCATGAGCGAGTTTTTTTGTGGCACCATCGAGGCCCGATTGGGGATCCCCAAGAAGAGGATTTACATTGAGTTCAGCGATGCCAAAGGCTATCTTTGGGGATGGAATGGCACGACTTTCGGGTAAAGATGCTTCCCCCACTCTGAGAGCTGTTTACTCCAGCTTGCTCCAGCTCACCTCACAGGCACTTTACTAGGAGTTTGGCCAATGGAAGAGCTGCCTCAACCCAGCACAAACCCTCAAAAGCAGCGGATTTTGCTCAAGCTTGCTGCGGTTTTGGGCTCGGCCATCTTTATCTTTTGGGCAGCACATCGATTGGGATTTTTTGGGGTTATTCAAGACTGGCTCACCGGGGCTCTGGCTTGGATGGAAAGCTTGGGGCCGCTGGGGCCGATCCTCTTCATTGCCATTTACATTGTGGCGACGGTGCTGCTTTTACCGGCTTCGGTGCTGACCTTGGGGGCAGGAGCTGTGTTCGGGGTGGTGGCCGGAACTGTGTATGTGCTAATCGGGGCAACCATTGGAGCGAATTTGGCCTTTTTCATCGGGCGCTACTTGGCGCGGGAACAGGTGGCGAAATGGATTGAGGGAAATGCCAAGTTTGCGGCCATCGACCGAGCAGTGGGACGTGAGGGATGGAAAATAGTCGGCCTGATTCGGCTGTCGCCTGCGTTTCCCTTCAATGTGCTCAACTACGCCCTAGGGCTGACCCGAATTTCTTTTCTGGATAACTTGTTGGGCACTGCCGGGATCGTGCCGGGCACTTTTATGTATGTGTACATCGGCTCATTGGCGGGATCCCTGGCCGACATGGAAGGCGCGGAGTTGGATCCTCAGGCTCAAACCGCCCAATGGGTCGTTCGCCTCGTGGGGCTCATCGCCACCATAGCCGCTACCGTCTACGTCACTCGCATTGCCCGCAAAGCCCTACAAGAAGCGGTGGAGCCTGCCTAGGGAATTGCATTTTAAACAAGAATGAAATCTGTTGCATTGCTTCCCAACTCCTCTCTCTCTGGGAGAAGGACTGGAGGTGGTCGCGGAAGCGGCGCGGAGCGTTTGGGCAGCAGTAGGAGTGTCTCAATCCAGTTTGAAATGACTATAAGTTGGCTCGGCGAGCTAGTGTGTAGAAAGCACCGGGTTGAGAACGCTCACCGTTGGGCAGAGGCTTAGCCGACAGCTTGAC
Organism: Synechococcus sp. R3-13; assembly: GCF_047462195.1. Lineage (NCBI taxonomy): Bacteria > Bacillati > Cyanobacteriota > Cyanophyceae > Synechococcales > Synechococcaceae > Synechococcus > Synechococcus sp. R3-13. Next base: position 2,394 of record NZ_JANSIO010000362.1, read on the forward strand.
AGAGGGTTTCCTGCCTGATACATTTACGCTGAACACTGCTGAA
>NZ_JANSIO010000363.1:0-4198 GCF_047462195.1 Synechococcus sp. R3-13
GTTCAGCAGTGTTCAGCGTAAATGTATCAGTATCCAACTCGGCAGAACAGAAGGGGTTGACCGCCTAATCTTCGTCTTCATCTTCTTCGTCATCTCCGTCTTCCCATTCCTCATCGAGATCCAGCAGCAGGGCATAGAGCTGATCAAAAAGCTCTGGCGGCTCATCGGGGGTGAGCAGGTAGGGATCCCCTTCGTCAGGCAGAGCGGCGTAGAGCAAAACGGGATCGAGGGGGGTAAAGATGCCGTATTTCTTCTCTTGGTAGAAAAAGGTAGCTAGCAGTTGAAACTCCTGGGCATCTTCCTCGCTCTCGCCCAGCTCGAACACATCTTCCTTTTCGACTGGGGGCAATTCCCCCTGAACCGTGAGGATGTCGAAGCCATTTTGCTGCAAGGTGAGGTTCAACTCCCCCAAGACAGCCTGGATGGTGGGCAGGGTAGCCTGTAGCTCTTCGGGATCCGGCTCGTCCAGGATCCCTTCCATGTTGGCATCGCCGTTCACCGCTTGGCTGGGTTCTTCTTCCCCTTCCCAAACCAGCACTTTGATCACAGCATCAACGGGAGTTACCAGGGCATAGGTCTGCTCGTCGATGACCACCTGCCGCAGGATCTCGCACTTGAGAGGCTGGTTTTGCTCGTCGCGGAGCACCAAGGTTTCATGGGATTCAGTCATTGAAAACAGCCCAGGAAAGATGGGGGTGTACAGAAGCTTATTCTCCCATGTTCTGCCCCCCTGCAATGCTGAGGGATCCCTTCCAGGCCCACCGGCAGAACTCTATGCTTCGGCTTCTCCTTCTGCTTGGGTTAAGGCTTCCAGAGCCAATAAAATCTCCTCTTCTCGGCGGGCGTAGGTTTCTTCGTCAATTTCTCCCAAATCTAGCTGAATTTGCAGGGCCGTAAGTTCTTTTTGCAGGTTTTCTTTGCTATCCAGCTGTGCTTCGGCGCGTTCTTGGATCTGCTCTGCTAGCCAAAGCAAACTTTGGGCCGGCCAAGTCAACAATTGCCAAACCATCCCAGGGCCCCTAAAGCAGATGATGAGTCTTCGTAATCCTATCAATTTGGATTCTCAGGTGGCCATTGCCCCGGCCTAGCCGTGAAACTTTTTGTTCCCTTCCTCCCCAAGCTGGAAAGACTGGGACACGCACGAAGCGCCAGGGGAAACACTGGCTATTGGTGCTCAGGCAAGTCCTAGCCGCGAAGACTAATCCTCTCGCTGGTGCTTCTCGATCCACTCCATGAGCTCCCCCTCGGAATGGGTACACAGGCGCTCTCCCGTGATTGGGTCTTGGACAGACCACCAGACCATGCCGCTGCCATCTACCCACTGCCGCACCCGCAGTTCATCGCAGGCCGCCAAGACTGCCTTCAGGCTCTGCCAAAGGTGGCGCAGTCCTCTGAAGAGCGCTGAAGAGAAGGGATCCCTGCCGCCGTACTCGGCTGCCAGCTGCCGCTCTTCTTGTTTCAGCAGCTCCATCAAGCGGGTGTTGTTGGCCGCCCTAGCTGCTTCCAAACGACGGGCCAGGGAGGCTGCTATGTTTTGGCGATGGCGGGCCAGGAGACTTGTCCCCCTCATTTCAGCGATTGCACTCATAAGGCTGCTCTACATACCAGTACCTCTACACGATCAATCCTACCAAAAAATCTGTAGTTAAGGATACGAAAAGTGCAAAACCATCGGTCCTGCACGCTAACGTGCGGGATCCGATCCCAGTGCCCTGCCTGGGAGCTGCCGGAAGTTAATCCAACAAGGGGCCACCTGAGCAGCTCAGATCAATCGGCGGCTTCCCCGGACGGATTTAACGGGGGCTAATCCACAGGCAGCAAATTCAAGCGGAGCGGCAACCGGAGTTTTTCCGCGTCTTGCAGGAAAAAATGCTTGCAAGCCTACTTCCACGGAGCTGCCACAACTCGGAACGAGCCGACCAAAACAGCTTAGGCAGGAGGTGGAGAGGAAAAGGATGGGGGACTATCAACTTCAATGTAGCCTAACCCTCTCTTCTGGACGATGGTCCGTAGCTCCTGAATCAACTTTTGATCTTGGGAAGCGGTACGTGCTCCTGACTCGGCAGCCCACGCTTTCAAGTCTTGAATCTGGTCACGAGCAATGGCGGCTAGAGGAACCGTTTGGCGGGTGGCGGTCAGGATATCTTCTTGGGTGAACTCGCGGGGCGGATCCTGGTTGAAGGCCATGTGCATGGCATCGTAGATGGTCTGCTCAATTTCTGCGCCGCTGAAGTTTTCGCTGGCCATGGCCAGCTCAGGGTAGGCAAAATCCCGCACGCGGTTGGGCCGCAGCCGCTGGATGTGGACTTGGAAGATCTCCTCCCGCTCCCGTTGGTTGGGCAAATTGACGAAGAAAATTTCGTCAAACCGGCCTTTGCGCAGCAGCTCGGCCGGCAAGATGCGGACATTGTTGGCGGTGGCAACAATAAAAACGGGTTTGGTTTTTTCCTGCATCCAGGTGATCAGGCTGCCGAAGACCCGCTTGCTGGTGCCCGAATCCCCTGAAAACTCGCTGTTGACGCCGCCAAAGGCTTTATCCAACTCATCAATCCACAACACACAAGGGGCCATGGCTTCGGCAATTTGGATCATCTGGCGCACGCGGCTTTCGCTTTCGCCGACGATCCCGCCGAAGAGTCGCCCCACATCCAGCCTGAGCAAGGGCATGCGCCACTCGCGGGCTATGGTTTTGGCACATAGAGACTTGCCGGTGCCCTGGATCCCGGCCAGCAAAATGCCCTTAGGACTGGGCAAGCCATAGGCACGGGCCTGGGCACTAAAACTGTTGCGGCGCTGCCGAATCCAGGCTTTGAGGTTTTCCAGGCCGCCGACATTTTGCAAGGTCTCGGAGGGGTTGTAAAACTCCAGGATTTCCGTCTGGCGGATGTATTGTTTTTTCTCTTCCAGAACAAGGTCAATATCGCCCTCGCTGACCTTGCCCTTGGCGGCTAGGGCGCGGGCCAGGATCCGCTCAATGCGCTGCCGGGTCAGTCCTTGGCAGGCTCGAACCAGTTGTTCCCGCGCCGGGCCGCTTAGCTCCAGTTGACGGGCAGGGATCGCGCGGGTAATGATCCGCTCAATTTCGGCGATGCTGGGCAGGGGAAAATCATAGACCACAATTTCCTCGCGCAGCTCGGCAGGGACAACGGCTTCTTGGCCCAAGAGGATGATGGACTTGCGGCTGTGGCGGCTCTCTCTGGCCAGGGTTTTCAGGTAGCGGATGACGGGGTAATTGTCCGAGCGTTCCGGATTTCTCAGGGTGGGGTTTAGGTCTTTGAGAACACAAATAACCGCCTCGTCCTCTTTGATGGCGCCGATGCGGCCCAGAGCAGGCATCAATTGGCCTTTGTTTTGGCCGTTATCTGACCAGCCGGAGACGATATCCCAGATTAGGAGTTTGCGCTTGGGCTTGAGGGAATCGGCTAGAACTTGCAGGAGCTCCTCTGCCGGGGCTTCTTCGGGAGTAACCAGGTAGATCAAAGGGTAGCGGGCGCGAACCACTAAGTCCAGCAGTGTGAGGATGTCTTGGTGATTGCTGGCAAAGGCGAGATCTGAGGGACTCATGGATCCACTGAGAGCGGCTGTAGGTAGTGTAGCCAAGGGATCAGGCTAGGGATGGATGGCTCCGTCGGGGAGGATGGCCCCTTTCAAGTCGGCGAATTGATCCCAGCCGGGACTTAGTTTTGCGCCCCATAGGTTTGCCCCCTTTAGGTTCGTGCCACCCAGCTTTGCTCCCCTCAGGTCAGCCCTGCTCAGGTCGGCCCTGCTCAGGTTGGCCCCGCTCAGGTTGGCCCCACCCAGGTTGGTCCAGCTCAGGTTGACCCTGCTCAAATTAGCGTCGCTCAGGTCAACCCTACTCAGGTCAGCCCAGCTTAGGTCAGCCCAGCTTAGGTTCAGGTTCTTCAGGTTAGCCCGACCGTTGACGATTTCCCAGACCAGCCGCCACTTGGGATTTAGCCGGGTTGCTTCAGAAATAACCGACTCCCTCAAGTTAGCCCCGCTCAGGTTGGCCCCGCTTAGGTCGGCTTTGCTCAGGTTGGCCCTGTTCAGGTTGGCTCTGCCCAGGTCAGCCCCCCTCAGGTCAGCCTCGCTCAGGTTGGCCGAGATCAGGTCGGCTCTGCTTAGGTCGGTCTTGCTCAGGTTGGCCTGGCTCAGCTTGGCACAGATCAGGTTGGCCTGGCTCAGGTTGGCCTCAATC
>NZ_JANSIO010000364.1:0-107 GCF_047462195.1 Synechococcus sp. R3-13
ATCAAATACAGAGCGGTGGGGCATCCCGTTCTCAAAGCTCAGGAAATGTCCTTTACAGGAGTCACTGAGAAGCCCGCACTCTCTCGCTTTAGCGGCGCGGAGCGCTT
>NZ_JANSIO010000364.1:117-2709 GCF_047462195.1 Synechococcus sp. R3-13
CATGTCACCAGCTTTGTTCTTCCAACTCCTGCATCTGCCGGCGGTATTCCCGCCCAAAGGCTTGCAGCAACCCTTCTGCATGGGAAAGAGGCCCTGCTTCATAGGCACGGGATCCCACCCCTTGCTGGGTGAGCTCGCACAGGTGCCAATCCTGTCGATTGGTGCGATCCCACAATTCCACCACCTCGCTGGGATCAAAACCATCCAGCGCCAGGGTCTCCGGCTCAAACAGCCAATCGCAGACGACCCGCGTCCGGTCGGATCCCTGGGGCCACAGGGTGTGGGTCATGACATAGTCCGGCTGCAGGCTCAAGAATAGATTGGGCATAAGGGTGTAGTAGTAGGCTCGCCGTTGGCTCTCGCCTCGCACGGTGGAGATCAGGGGCAAGCTGCGTTGGCCACTCATGTTTAGGCTGGTCACATCTGGATTGAGCAACATGTAGCCGCCCAAAAAGGGGCCTTCCATCAAGTCGTTGCGACCACTGCGAGCCGGCGAAAGGCGGGCCAATTCTGGGTGAATGAGCGGGCAGTGGTAGCACTCAGAGTAGTTTTCAAACAGCAATTTCCAATTGGCTTGAACGTGGTATTCAATACGATGGCCTCGCCGCAGAGCGGACAGGTTCCACTCTCGGAAACGACCTTGCAATGGGGCAAAAACCTCATCGAAGGGCTGAGGATTGCGGCTGAGGTTGACCCAGACGAAGCCTTCCCATTCTGCCAAGGCAGCGGAGTGGAGGGGATAGTCTTCACGGCGAAAGTCTTCCACCTCGTGCATCTGGGGAGCTGCCAACAATTGCCCATCCAGCCCATAGCGCCAGGCGTGGTAGGGGCAAGGGATCCCATCGGCAAAATGGCCTTGGAGCTCGCTGCAGAGTCGGGTTCCTCGATGGCGACAGTGGTTGAAGAAGGCATGGGCTTGCCCCTTGGGATCCCGTACCAGGATCAGGCTTTCTCTGAGCACCTGCACCTGCAAAAAGTCTCCAGGTTGGGCCAGATCGGCACTGCGCCCCACGCAGAACCACTGCCGATAAAAAATCCGCTCGATCTCCGCCTCAAAACGGCTGGAAGAAACATAGTAGTGGCCAGGCAGGGTGCGGGCGCCCGGTTGAACAGTAGCGGGATAGAAAGCGGTCATGGGGCAAAGCAGCGATAAGAAAAACTGCTGTGGGACTCCAGAGGCTTTGCTATCCAAGCTAACGCAGGGATCCCATCCGGCATCTATTCCAAGCAGATCCAAGGCATTTTTAAGGCATTTTTGAAGCATTCCCCCCAAGCACGCTGTGCTGCTCGCGCAAATACCCCAGTCTCCTACCCACAAGGGGAGAGGGGGGCATAAGAACTCCGTCCTGCTGACGCAAATGGCTTATTCCCGCTAGGGGGACGTAGCGCTATAGCCCAAGTCGCGCAGAAGGTGCTCAGAGCGCCGCCAGTGGGGCCGCACCTTGACAAACAGCTCCAGGTACACCTTGCCCAGGATCAGCTTTTGAATCTGCAGGCGGGCTGCCTGGCCGATCCGCTTGAGCCTTTCCCCCCCTTTGCCGATGAGGATCCCCTTTTGGGAGTCCCGCTCTACATAGAGGGTGGCCAAGATGCGGGTGACGTTGGGGGTTTCTTCCACCTGGTCGATGGTCACGGCCACGGAATGGGGCACTTCCTCGCGGGTCTGCAGCAGCACCTGTTCTCGGATCAGCTCCGCCATGATGAACCGCTCCGGCTGATCCGTCACCAGATCCGGCGGGTAGTAGTAGGGGCCGGTGGGCAGCAGATCGATGGTGGCCTGGATCAGAGGCGTCAAACGGCTGGGATCCAAGGCAGACACCCAAACGACAGGAGCGCCGGGGCGCAGGGCTTGGTAGCTCTCCTGGTGAGCTTGGCGCACGGCAGCATCCCGAGGAAGCAGATCCGCTTTGTTGCAGACGATCAGGCAGGGGGAAGCAGCAGGGATCCGCTCGGCAATAAAAGCATCCCCGCGTCCTGCCGGCACCGATCCATCCACCACGAAGAGGATCACGTCCACAGCGGCAATGGCTGCCTGGGCGTTGTGTACCAAGATTTCCCCCAGGCGGTGGTGGGGTTTGTGGATGCCAGGGGTATCCACCCAGATGATCTGGGCTTGGGGTAGGGAGAGGATCCCCTGCAGGCGGTTGCGGGTGGTCTGGGCCACGGGAGAGGTGATGGCAATCTTTTGTCCCACCAGGGCGTTGAGTAGGGTGGACTTGCCCACATTGGGCCGCCCGATCAGCGCTGCAAATCCCGACTTAAACCCCGGCGGGGCAACCGGGATGGCAGACAGTTCCCCGCCCCCGCTGCTGATAGGATCGGGCACCGATTCCGCTTGTGCTTCAGAAGCCGAGGACTCCGTCCGAGCGGCGTGAACGGATCTTTGTCCTTCAGGGGAGGGATCCCTACCGTCTGGAGGAGAGTGGGAAGATCCGACGCTTTGCTCTTGTAGCTCTTCTTCTGCCATAGCCTTCAGTAAACCACCCGCACTCATGCTGACATATAGAGAGCGAGCTTTCGGTAGCCCTGTAGTTGGCAAGCCAATCACGTTCGCGAAGCGAGCCGTAGGCTTAGCCTCTGGGCTGGTTTACA
>NZ_JANSIO010000365.1:0-2488 GCF_047462195.1 Synechococcus sp. R3-13
AGGCTGGGTTAAGGTGATAAAGAGTTACAGGGCTGGTCGCTATGGCTGAGATGAGTCCGTATCAGGTGTTGGGAATTAGCGAAGAAGCCTCTTTTGAAGAGATTCAATCGGCGCGGGCTCGGCTCCTGGCCAGCTTGGGCGCCGATGAACAGCAGCAAGAGCGGGTGGAGCAAGCCTACGATGCCATCCTGATGCAGCGCCTGCGCCTGCGCAAAGAGGGCAAAATCGCCGTTCCCGATCGCATTCGCTACGCCGAACAACGGGCTGCCCATCCTGAGCCGGAGCTGAGTTTGCCTCGCCCTGCTGCCCAAAATCCCCCCTGGGTCAGCCGCTGGTTGGATACCCCCTCTACCGCCGATGCCCTCTGGCCTGCGGCGCTGCTGGGTGGGCTGGGGGGTTGGGTTATCCTGGCTCCCGATGAGTACCCCTCGCTGCAACTGGCCTTGGGGCTGATGGCTTGTATCTATTTCCTGTACCGCAAAGAGCGCCGCTTCATTCGCGCTTTTCTCTTGGCCCTGGCGGGCCTGAGCCTGGGGCTGATGTTGGCCTACGGCATTGCCCTTCCTCTCACCGGTGGCGATGCTCCTGGTGCGCTGTTGGTGGGGATCACGTTTACGGTGATGTGGTTGGTGACCAGCTTTCTGCGCTAGCTGCCGGTTGGCAACGGATATCCAACCAGGGATCATCCTCACCTGCCAAACCGCCGCTGCCGCGACTGATAGCTAAGCAAGGCTTGGTGAAAAGCGGCTCGGTCGAAATCCGGCCAGAGGATGGGGGTGAAATACTGCTCGGTGTAGGCCATCTGCCAGAGCAGGAAGTTGCTGATGCGCATCTCGCCGCTGGTACGGATCAGCAGATCAGGATCCGATAAGCCGGTGGTGTAGAGAAATTGGGAAAAGAGGGCCTCGTCAATCTGATCCGGCTGCAGCAGCCCCTGCTGCACCAAGGTGGCAATGGAGCGGCAGGCTTGTAGGATCTCCTGTCGTCCCCCGTAGTTGAGGGCCACCGTCAGGCAAATGCCCTTGTTGTGCTGGGTGCATTCCACCGCATGCACGATGGTTTCCTGCAGAGAGTGGGGCAGAGCCGACAACTGGCCGGCAAACTGGATGCGCACCCCCTGCTGCACCATTTCCCCCAACTCCCGCCACAGCACCTGTTCGAACAACGTCATGAGGAAATCCACTTCCTCGCGGGCACGGCCCCAGTTCTCGGTGGAGAAGGCATAGGCGGTAAGGGCCGGGATCCCCCAATCATTGCAACAGCGCAGCAGCTCCTTCAGGGCCGCTACCCCTCGCTGATGCCCAACGCTGCGGGGTAAACCCCGTTTTTGCGCCCAACGCCTGTTGCCATCCATCACCACCGCCACATGGCGGGGCAACAACTGCGGATCTAGGTCGGCAGGCAACTGCAGAAGATGGGCAGGAGAAAGGGTCATGGAGATTCAGTCTTCGGGGAGGGTTTTCTCAGGTTTGCGAAAGAGTTTAGTCAGATCGGCAAGGGATCCCCACCAGCGCAGCGGCCCATTGCGAAACCAGGGGTGGGCCCACAATCCCTTTAGCGGAGCATCTCGTTTTTTGGCATCGCGGGGATTGCGCAACCGCTGTACCAGCAGTTCGTGTAACTTGGCACTGGTCAGAGGCCGCTCGATGCGCCCACCCTCGGCCAGGGAAATGGATCCCGTTTCTTCTGAGACCACAATACACAAGCAATTGGTCTGCTCTGTGATCCCCATCGCAGCGCGGTGCCGTGTGCCCAGCTGTCGAGAGGCGGCCCGCTCCGAAACCGGCAGGATGACCCCCGCTGCGCGAATGCGATTCCGATGGATGACCACAGCCCCATCATGCAACAAAGTTGAAGTCTGGAAAATGGTCTGCAAGATCTCCCGCGACACCCGCGCCTGGAGAGGTACTCCTTTGTCGGTAAAGACCCGCGAGTCAATTGGCTGCTCCGGCTCGATCACAATCAGCGCTCCTGTGCGGTTTTGGGAAAGTTCTCGCACCGCTTGCACCAGTTCTTCCACCAAATCTTCCTCAGGATCCTCCTCGTCGTCGCCTGCGTTGCTTGGCCACTCCATGCGGATAGCTCTTGCCAGTTGCTCCAGCAGCCGGCGAAACTCCGGTTGAAAGAGCACGCCCATGGCTACGGCTGCGCCCAGGAGCAGGCGATCCAAGATCAGGTGAACCAAGGGCAGAGAGGCTGTGGCCAGGTACAGCACCAACAGCACTATAAATCCCCGCACCAGCACCCCAGCACGACTTTCGCGGGTGTAATAGAGAGCCAAGGCCAACAGAAAGACGGCCAGAGCCCAGTCCAAGAGGCTGAGAAAGTTAAACTGCTGTAGCCAAGCCCATAAGGCCGCCAGCATGGCGAAAAACCCCGTTCACGCTCCCCTCATTGCGGGCCTTCTGACTGTGCCGTTCTGTACCTCAGAACCTCTCAACTCCAGAACCCTTGTTGACTGCGGCCCCCAGACCAGCCTACCACTCAC
>NZ_JANSIO010000366.1:0-530 GCF_047462195.1 Synechococcus sp. R3-13
AACCTAGCCTTGCATCGAGTACGAGCTTTCCCCCTCAGCCGGATTCGGCGCAACTCTACGAGGGATCCCAGCCCAGACCCCTGGCGGTAGGATGTCAACGAACTCGAATGACATCCCTTCGCCTTCACATCTGGACACACTTTATACTCAGACTTTTAAGTCTGTACTCCGCAACTTTGCTGAACCTACTGCCCTCTTTGCAGGGCTGCCTGATGGGGATCCACATTGAGAAACACGGTGGCATCTCCCTCGACGCGGATGATGCGCAAAGGGGGCAGCGAGCCCGTCGGGTTTTGGATGCGCTCTTGCAGCTTCTCGTAGAACAGCAGATCCGCCAGTTGCGCGTTCTGCGCTGCCGCTTGTCCTTTCAGCTCAATGGCCCGCTGGTTGGCCGCCGCCAAGATCAGCAGCCGCTCGGTCTCTTTTTCCTGAATTTGCGCCCGCACTGCCGCCGTTTGTGCTGTAATCGAGGCCACCTGTTTGCGTTCAATCGAGTCTCTTAGGTTGTGTTGATCTTTCATTTGAGCCAA
>NZ_JANSIO010000367.1:0-7374 GCF_047462195.1 Synechococcus sp. R3-13
TGCTATCGCTGCATAGTTGAACAGTGATGTTCGGCAGTGTTCAGCGTAAATGTATCAGATCCTTAGTCCTAAACTTAAAAGGGGTCAGCCATGCCGCGCAGCATGAAGAACGACAACTTCATTGACAAGACCTTCACCGTCATGGCCGATCTAATTCTGAAACTGCTGCCAGGGGTGAGTTCCGAGGAAAAGAAAGCCTTTGCCTACTACCGGGATGGCATGGCCGCTCAGAGCGAAGGAGAATACGCCGAGGCCCTAGAAAACTACAGAGAAGCCCTCGCCCTGGAGCAAGGGGAAGAAGACCGCAGCTACATTCTCTACAACATGGGCCTGATCTACCAAAGCAACGGCGAGCTTGACAAAGCCCTCGACCACTACCACCAAGCTCTGGAGTTAAACCCAAGACTTTGCTCTGCCCTGAACAACATTGCCGTATTGCTGCACCACAAGGGCGAGCTGAGCCTGCAAGCCGGGGATGAGGAAACAGCAGAGGCCCTGTTCAACGAGGCTGCCCAGTACTGGATTCGGGCCATTCGCATTGCCCCCAACAACTACATCGAGGCCCAAAACTGGCTGAAAACCACCGGGCGCGCCAACCTGGAGGTGTACTGAGCTTTCCTGCAGAAGGACTCCGTTCCGTTAACGCGAACGGTTGATCTCGGCTACCCTGGGCTAAGTCAAGTCGATAATCTGGGAGCCGGAGGAGAGGATGCTGAAACGGGAAGAAGTCCAACATGTTGCTCACTTGGCTCGTCTGGAGCTGACCGAGGAGGAAGAGATCCAGTTCACAGAGCAGCTAGCAGACATCTTGGCCTACGTGGAGCAACTGAAGGAGCTGGACACGGAGGGGGTAGAGCCCACCTTTCACGTCCTGGACATGGAACTGCCCACTCGCCCCGATGAAGTCGAGCCCTACCCGGATATCGAAGGGATCCTGGCCAACGCCCCTGATCGAGCTGACATGTTCTTCAAGGTGCCCCGCATTTTGGAAGAAGAAGACTGACATGGGTCGGCAGGGATTCGAACCCTGGGCCAATCGGTTAAAAGCCGAGTGCTCTACCGCTGAGCTACCGACCCAAGTTTGCAGCTTTGTCATATTAGCAAAGCTTCTGTCACATTCGCAAAGGTTCTGGCCGTATCCCCAAAAATCTTGCTATGCTGGACTCAAGTCAACCCTGGGGCTGTAACGGTTTCGACGGGGTGGCGAACATGGGTTCATGATGCAGGTCGGGATTGAGCTTCTCCCGTTACCACCAGGCTCAAAACAGTACGTGCGAACAACGTCGTACCCTTTGCTCGTAAAGCAGCTGCTTTGGCTGCCTAAGGCTCAGTAACCGAAAACTTACTCTGAGCTCGAGGATCTGCTCACGACCCCGTTAAGTGGGCGGATCACAACCCCAACGGGTGCAGCTCTCTACTCTGGCTCCGTCGAGGGAGAGACTAAGATTAGGCGGAGAACTCCCATCGCCGGGATCCAAACGGCGATCCCCGCCTCGAGGGTCAAAGAGGCTAAACCTGTGAATGAGTGATCCCTCAGTACCCATCTCGGACACGGGTTCGACTCCCGTCAGCTCCATTTCCCAAAGTTGAACAATGCCCAGAAGTTCCTACACAGCGTTCCTACACAGCAAGGCTTCTGGGCTTTTTGATATTCTTGACAGCCCACCCAAATCCGTTGGATCCCGATTCGGTCAGCGCGATGAGGGACAGGGGGTGGATATGGCGCTCACTGCTGGTTGGAATGACTCAAGCTGCAGCAGCCTTTGATCTTTGGCGGAGGCGGGGGCACATCCAAAGCCGGGTTGCACTCAAAGAAGCCTAGGGGCTTGAGCATAAAGCCGATGTAGCTAACCGGCATCACCGGCCAGTCTTCGGTGCGGGGGAAGTGATTGCAGCCAAAGCTATACCAGAGCACCAGGCGGGTGTTTTCCAGGGAGCGGTTCGCTTGCGTCCATTGCACCAGCCCTTCGCCACCGGGATGTTGGTTGGGGTAGTTCCCTGCTGGGAACTTCTCGCCGGGATGGTAGGGCGTGGCCCAGAGGTGGTGGGCCAGATAGCCCGCCCGTCGGTACAGCCAAGAGTCGGGGTGGGCCAAAAGCTGGACATTGTCCCCCGGCATCAGTTTGTAGGCCACCGGCTGTCCCAGGCGGTTGTGGCGATTGGGGTTGACAATCTTCCAATAGCGGCCCCGCAAGGGATCCACCGTTTGCTTGGCCTCCTGCTCGGTTTTGAGCAGGGTGGAGCGGGCGCGAAAGGCGTTGCCGTGAGGGTTATCCGGCCCCAGAGGCAGAGGTTCTGCATGCACTTCATAGAGGGAGTTGCACGGCCCATCCACCGCCATATCGAGGCGGACAGTGAAAAAGTGCTGGTGGTTGAGGCCAGACAATTGGGGTGCCACCAAGACGCCAAACTCCGGCTCTTCCCCCGGCAACGTAGCGCAAGTGTTGATAATGCCGGTGAGCTTGGCTTCAAACTCCAGCGTGCCGTCTTGGTAGAAGTACCAGAAAAAGCCGTAGTCGTAGTTGCCAATGGTGGTGAAAAAGGAAAGCACCAGCCGCCGCGAGCGCCGCACCTGCGCCCGTTCCGTGCGCCAGTCGGTGTGCTTCCAAAGGATGCCAAAATCCTCCTCGTGCATGCAGACGGCATTTTTCAAAAGCATGAGCTCACCGCTGTTGGTGGGCAGCCAGGCATCGAAGTAGTAGATTTCCCCCAGACAGTCGCAGCCCAGCCGCAGGGAGTTGGCCTGCATCCCGATGCCGTATTCCCCCACATCGAAGGCATTTTTGCGGAAGTGGGGATCCCGCGGATCCCCGTAGGGTACCACCATCTCTGCTACCGAAGCCCGATAGAGAATGGGGCGAAGGCGGCCTTGATCCTCGTAGCTCACCTGGTGGAGGACGAGCCCCTCTCGCGGGTTAAAGCTGATGCGCAGATCCCACTTCTGCCAGCGGATGTGGTGGCCGTCCACCTGGAAGCTCACCCCTTGGGGCTGAGTGATTTCTAGCGGCTTCAAGTCTTGGCGAAAATCTTTGAAAAACAGCTCGTCGAAGTTACCGGACTCCGGCGGCAAGGGCCACAGACCCCGATCCTCCACCTTGACAACTTGCATGCGGTTGAGGTCAATCCAGGGGTAGAGACCCTCGATGGGACGGGCATAGCCGTTGTCGCAAGGGGAAGTACGTAGGAAACAAAAGCCTCGCACCAGCCGCCGCCCTTCTTCTTCCGGGATCCCGAAGTAGCCCACCGTCCAGTAGTCCACCATCACCAAATCCACATCGGCAATCCCCCGCCGCTGCAGAGCCGCCAAAAATTGGGGATCCTCCTTGAGCAGGCGGTCGCAGGCGTACACCTCATCGTCGAGCAGAGGGGGCTGCACGCCCGGAACGAGCTGCCAAGAGCGCACCTGCTGTGTTGACAGAGAGACCACCGCTTCGTAGGTGTTGCCACTGGCCGGATCCAACAGCACCACGAAAGCCTGCCGATCCCACGGCTGCCCCGGCTGCCACGCTTCCATCCAAGGCCGCTCCGGCTCGTGTAGCTGGATGGTTACAAAGCGCCACTGAGAACTGAGGGGCCGTTGCCGGCGCAGGATCTGCACCACCTGTCGCATCTCTTCGGCGCTGAGGGGATCCAAGGGGTGGCCTTGGGGCAATGAAGCCTGGCCAAGCAAAGCAGATTCACTCGACTGGCTATGTCGATCCAAACTGGGAGAAACTTTACAAACCACAGCAATAACCTTGAATTCTTCGGTTGGAAAATGATTGAGTTGAGCTAGGAAAAAATAGGGAGAAGTCTGCTGAGAAAGGTCAAAGGGATCCCTTCGCTCGCCATGCCGCGGGCCAGCCCATCAACCCAACTCAGAGGATCCAGAAAACCTAACAGCAGGCTAAACAGACTATCCTGTTGCCATCGCCAACATCGGGCAACTTTGCAAGAGATACTCGGGGAAAGGAAAACTTAAGCCAAAGCCCAAGGAAGTGAAGACAACCTCGGCCCTGCTAATTGTCCAGATCTAGCAATCTTCTGTTTCCCCGTCCGCTAACCAAATGAAGAGGGCAACGGCACCTTGAGAAGCCGCGCCAGGGCGAACAGGAAACCGTCAACCCATCGGGAAAATCTGAATACAGGTCTTACTACAGATAAACCCAAACTCGAGAGCAGGAGAAGTTTTCTGTGATTAAACGTCAGGCTTAACGTTGCACAGGAAAGCATAAAAAAGAGAAAACGCTTCACGCAGGCTAAGGGCAGGATCACACCGAGAAAGCTCAACGCAACGTCAACTCTCGCAAGAGCGCAAAGACATCTCGAAGCCTGCCCTGACCCTACCTGCCAGGGGGATCCCACCACTTGGGATCCGAAATGCAACTGACGATACTATAGCAGAGGCACCCCCCTTTCCCACAAGCCCGGCCCAAAGCCTCCCGGTCGCATCAGCAGGGTGTGACCCTAGGCCTTCTCCCCGTGAAGTTGAAGTCCAGCTCAAGTTGAAGGTTTGGTGTCGGAGAACACATATCTAAGAGTTACCCTGGAGCCATGCTTAAGGTTAGGAATTTCTAGCAATTCGAATAGTAGGATCTCCCAGGTTCTCTGAAAATTGTCCACAATGAGGCAGGGCTTGCGGCAAATTAACCGTCTGGTGAGGGAGATGGCTTCAACTCGATACCGCCTGGTGCCGGTGCGGCCAGGAGACGGCAGCTTTTATCCAGAGCATCTCTATTTGGCCTTAGAAGCCACCCAACTGGGCTATTGGCAACTGGATCTGTGCACCTGGGAGTTGAGTGCCTCTCCCCAATGCAAGGCCAAATACGGGCTGGATCCCGGCCAAGATCTCACCTTAGAAGTGTTCTTGCAGCGCGTTCACCCGGAAGATCGCCAAAGGGTGAAAGAAGCTTTGCAGACGGCTGGGCCCAGGGCGGTAGAGGGGGATCCCAACTTTTCGGTGGAATATCGGGTTTACCAGGCCGACGGCCAGATGCGCTGGCAGCTTTCCCAGGGGGTTGTCCTGCTGGGGCCGAAAGGGGATCCCGGCGAGATTGTCGGCGTGACCCTGGACATCAGCGAGCGCAAGCAATTAGAGATCACCTTGGCCGAGCGAGAGCGCCACTATCGCCAGCTCCTGGAAGCCCTGCCCGACATGCTGCTTCGTCTGGATCGCCAGGGCCGATGTCTGGAGTTCAAGCCGCCCAGCCATTTTTCTGTCCCCCATCCCCCTGCCTACTACCTGGGCAAAACTCCTGAAGAGCTGTTTCCTGATACCGGTTGCACCGGTGGGGCGGAACCCATAGCCCAAGCCATTCGCGAGCATCTGGAGCTGGCCTTGGCAACCCGGCAAGCTCAAGAGATCGAATACCCCTGCCCAGAGGGATCCCCTCAGCCCCAATATCGCCAGGCCCGCATCGTTCCCTTTGGGGAAGATCAAGTGCTGGTGATCATCAGAAACATCACCCCTCGCAAGCAAGCTGAGCTGAAACTGCAGCGGCAATTGCAGCGAGAAAGACTGTTTAATCAGCTCATTCAGGCCATCAACACCTCTCTGGACTTACCCACCCTATTTGATGTGGCGGTGCGGGAAGTGGGGGCAGTGTTGCAGGCAGCACGAGTTACCCTTTATCAGTACCTGCCCGCTGAGGCCGTGTGGTTGGGCATTGCCGGCCATAGCCGATTTCCTAATTTGCCCAACAATCTGAACCTGCGACTGCCGGATAGCAGGGATTTTATGGTTTTCGATCATTTGAAACGGCTGCAAATTTTTCATGTCCAGGATCCGGAGCAGATTGCCGATCCCTTTGCCATTTATGAGAAGCGAGAATACCAACTGGGCCCTTGGCTGGTGATCCCGGTGGCTTGTCAGGAACAAATGTGGGGCGGGCTATCGCTGCGGCGCCTGACTTCAGATCCGGATTGGCAAACCGATGAGATCGAGCTGGCCAAGGCTATCGGGGAGCACCTGGCAGTGGCCATTCAGCAGGCAGAGCTTTATCAAAAGCTGCAGCAGGCCAATGCTGAATTGGATTACCAAGTGCGGGTGCGCAATGCAGAGCTCGAACAAGCTTACAACGACGAAGCGCTACTCCAGCTCATCACCGAAGAAATTCGATCCACCTTGGACGAACAAAAAATCTTGGAAACGGTGGCCCGAGAACTGGCCCTGAGCTTGAACCTATCCAATTGCACCATCGCCCTTCATGACCCAGAGCGGCAGGTCAGCGTTTTGGCGGTGGACTATTTGGCCGGAGAAGGGATCCGGCGCTTCCCCCTGGAGGTTTCGTTTGCGGATTTCGCCCATGTGCTTCGTCAGCTCCAGCGCGGACAGCTTTGCCACTTCAGCAATCTCCATCACCCCTGCTGGCCTAACCATGACCGCTGTACCCTGATCGTCGCCCCCATCTGTGAAAAAAGGGATCTGGCAGGGCAAGACGAGGAACTGCTTGTTTTGGGGAATATTTGTGGATCCCGTCCGCCAGAGCAGATATTTACCGAGCGGGAACAACGGCTTATCCAACGGGTAGCCGGCCAATGTGCCATCGCCATTCGCCAAGCACGTCTTTATCAAACGATCCAGCGTCAGGTGCAACAGTTGCAGGAGCTCAACCAACTCAAAGATGAGTTTCTGCACATGGTCTCCCACGAAATGCGCACACCTCTCACCAACATGAAGCTGGCTATTGGGTTTCTATCTAAAGCCAACCTAACTGAGCGGGAAAGGCGCTACTTTCAAATTTTGGAGATGGAGACCAACCGCGAGCTGGAGTTAATCAACGACCTGTTGGAGTTGCAAGCCCTCGAATCCGGAAACAAAGTCCTCAGACTTACCTGTTTATCTCCCCAGGAATGGATCCCCAATCTTGCCGAGTCCTTCCGGCTGCGGGCTGCGCAGCAAGGCCAACAGTTCCAGGTGGAATGGGATCCCGACCTTTGGCTCCTCTGCACGGATGAGAGCCTCTTGTCGCGGGTGGTCAGCGAGCTTTTAAACAATGCGTGTAAGTACACCCCCACTGGAGAAAGCATCTATTTGAGTGTGAGCCAGGCTAACTCCAATGGCCGTCCCGGCTGGCTGATCACGGTGCGCAATACAGGGGTGGAAATTCCTGCAGAAGCGTTGCCCCGCCTTTTTGAAAAGTTCTATCGCCTCCCCCAGTTGGATTGCCGCAATGCCGGGGGAACGGGCTTGGGTCTATCGCTGGTTCAAAAGGCAGTGGAGCTGCTGCAGGGATCCCTGCGGGTGGAAAGCCACTCTCGGCAGGTGATGGTTCAGATGTGGTGCCCCCATCAGGGCAGCTTGTCGGAAACCCCAAGCAAGGCTTAGAGGGCAAGGCCAGCGCCTTGCGCAGGACTCGAACCTGCAACCATCGACTTAGAAGGTCGGTGCTCTAT
>NZ_JANSIO010000368.1:0-793 GCF_047462195.1 Synechococcus sp. R3-13
GTCAGTGGTGTTGAACCCAGGAGCAGGGGTGCCAACAGCGAGAACCATAGGTGCGTGACCCAAAAAGTGTGATGAATAGGGCTGCCCTCAGCATTTTCTTCAGCCCTGCTTGTCTCTGTCAAGGCATTACCGCTCCAGCTTGGCATTGCAACTCAGCCACCAGCTCTTGAAGCTCCGCCGATAGATTGCCGGGCAGCCGTCGCCCCAGAATCTCTGCCAACGATCGGTAGTACCACAGGGATCCCTCTTTTCCGGCGGAAAACCGCTGCCAGAGTTCATCCCCCAGTTGGCGAAAATCCCGCAAGATGCAGCGGGCGTTGTGCAGCTTGTCAGAGGCGGCCACCAACAAAACCGAGGCATTTGCCGTTTCCAGGTGCTTCAGGTAGGCGGTTTTGCGCTCTTTCCAGTTTTCTTTGGGCTCGCCTCGGGAGCCATCGCTTTCGGTATCCGTACATCCCAGGATGATCTGCAGCACCCGTTCTCCAAAGTGCTCCCGGATCTGTTGCTCAATCTGGGCCCGGGGCTCGCCTGTGTTGTGGGGGCCGTCCTCTAGGCTGTCGTGGAGCAGAGCGGCAATCGCTTCATCTTCATCCGCCCCATGCTCCAGGGCGATGGCTGCTACGGCCAACAGATGGCTGAGGTAAGGGATCCCGGTTCCCTTGCGGGTTTGAGAAGCATGCCAGCGATGGGCATAGTGCATTGCCTGCACAAACCGCTGTGTGAGTTGCGTTGACATCTGGATTCTCCGATTGGGGTTAAGTTGACCAAGAAAACTGGGTTGCAAGCCCTGCCC
>NZ_JANSIO010000368.1:803-3241 GCF_047462195.1 Synechococcus sp. R3-13
AGGCCTACAGCCCGCTGACGCGGCAAGGGCGGCTTCGTGCTACGCTGTTGGTTGAACTCCGCCAACTTGAGTATGGCGCAGTGTTAGCAAGAGCAATGTCAGCAGGAAAAGTATCTGGGAGTTCATCCCAGTAGTCGGGGTTATGGCATCCCCCACCACTCGCAAGGGTGGTGTAGCCCAAGAAGTAGGAATTATCCTGTGGCCTGGGAAAGAATCCTTGCCTTTTAGGGCAGGGAGAATGCCAATTTTTGGACAAGGTTGATCCAAGCGAGGTTCAGGCGCTGAGATTGCAAAGGTTTAGCCGGTGGCCGGAGTCTGTTTTGCAGGCAGCGGCACCAGCGTTCCTGTCCCCTGCCAAGCGCACAAATCCACGAACTGGTCGGCTATCCGAATTAACTCCGAGTTCGTGTCCGGCCTGTAGGCGGCTACCTCCAGCCGGCAGCCTTGGCGGCGGATATGCTCGAGGGCCGGCACAAAATCTCCATCCCCGCTCAGCAGCAGCACCGTCTCGTAGCGGGAGCACATCGCCATCATATCCACAATCAGCTTCCCATCCAGGTTGGCTTTGCGGCTGCCGTCGGCGTGGATCACCACCGGCTTGGTGACCACCCGATAGCCCTGTTTTCTCAACTCCCACAGGAAACGACGCTGAGCTTGGTTGTGGCGATCTACCCCGCTGTAGACATGCACTTCCATCTCGGATCTGCCCTGGGCCAGCCAGCTGAGCAGACTGGGGTAGTCGAGATGGGATCCCTGCTGCTGGGCGCTGGCGTGGAGATTGGCCGCGTCGATGAACACCCCCAGGGCTTTGCGGGGAAAAGCAGGGTTCGGCTGGGATGCCACCAGCTGCTGCAGGTGTTGGAGTTGCGCCTGTACAGACTCCAGTTGCTCCAGAGTCACTTGGGGCTGGGATGTCGGCAGAGCATTCAACCGCAGCTCCACGGCTTTTAACCGCTGCTGAATGTGCTGGATGGCCTGGGTGGTGGGGGCCAGCTGTTGCCGCACGGACAGATGAGACGTGGGCCGAGCTTCGAGGGCGTCGATCCGCCCTTGTAATGTTTCCAGTTGGGCCGCCGTCTGCTGCTGCTGTACCCAGATGGGCTCCAAAACCTTTACTTTCTGCTCGAGCTCTTGAATGGCTTCAGCCGGGGAAGCCAAGGTCTGCTGCAGAAGGGACGGTTCAGCAGTGAGCCGAGCGTCCAGCACCTCGAAACGCGCTTGCAGGGTCTCCAGTTGGGTTGCTGTCTGTTGCTGCTGTGTCCAGGTCTGTTCCAGAACTTGGCCAAGCTGTTCTTCGCGGCGGCGGATGGCAGGGTAGGCTGCTGCCAAAGGTAAGAGCCCCCAGATCACTTGGCGGGTCACCAGGGCCGTCACCCCCAGGGCCAGGGATCCCGTCCACAGCCAGGTTAAGGGGAAGGCAGAAGCCCTATTCATACTCATAGTCAGCTCTCCTCAGTTTGGGTTATCGATCTGCTCGGTTGCCAGGATTTTACCTCACTCACATGGGCCACCTCAGGGATCCCTCTTGAAGAGCAAGATGCACAGAACTCACAGAGGCATCGAAGAGGAGCAATTCAGCAACTGCAGTATGCCTGCTATTGGAAGGGGAATCTTCCAATCGCTGGACAAACGTATTTCCCTTGTTGAGCAAACGGATCAGATATCGAGTCAGTTATCGAAAGCAGGCTCAAACTTGTTCCTCTTGACCGACAGGCCCCGTGGCCCGCTCAACCTGGATTCAACGTCCAAGCTATTGGCTGACGGTATGGGCCGTAAAACCATTGAACGGAGCAGGGTCAGTTGGGGATCTCGATGGTTACGTTAGCCAACTGCACATCGTCATGATCCACCCAGGCTCCACCGTGCCGGATGACTGTATCACCTCCCAGCGGCACCGAGATGTGCAGGGATCCCCCGAAAAGGGGAATGCTGATCGGCACTTGGGGGCCACGGGTGACCATGGGGGGCTGAATCAGGGTTTTGCCAGTGCGCAGGGTAACAGTGTTCAGGCCCAGGCGCAGATGTTGCAGCGGCAGGGGAATCTGTAGGTTATCTCCCCCCAGGTGAATCTGCTCGATTTCCACTCCGTTCAGAATGACCTGCATGGGAGACATGTTGGCACTGGGGATCCGGGATTGACCGGCCCGATAGGCGGCAGCTGTATCCAACCCAATCAGGGATCCAATCCGCAAAACCGGTGGGCGCGAAGGCAGGCGTTGCAAAGTGAAAGAGCGGGTCATCTCCACCCCTTGGGCAGGGCCCAGAAATTGCCCGGCGGCAGCCGATTCCGGCGAGTACTGGTTATCGCCCAGGCGGATGACATTGGCCTCCAGCACCAAAGTCGTATTGGGATCCCAGCGCTCCAACTGCAATTGCCAAGGCCGATCCCCGCTGGCTTGACCGTTGCCTGTACTTTGGGAATAGGGCAAGTAATTTTC
>NZ_JANSIO010000369.1:0-5311 GCF_047462195.1 Synechococcus sp. R3-13
GGGGGGGGAGTGGGTCAGCCGCATCGGCACCTACCGCTGTCTGTTCATTTTCGCAGCCTTGCAAGGGATCGGCAATTTGGGCCTGGGAGCGATTGGGTTGGTGGGGCAAAACTATCCGCTGCTGGTGGGGGCAACCATTTTCGACAACATGGCCGGGGGCATGGGCACGGCTGCTTTTCTGGCTTTTTTGATGAGCCTCTGCGACCGGCAATTTAGTGCCACTCAGTATGCTTTGCTCACCAGTGTATTTGCCGTGGGGGGAACCTTGGCCGGGGCCATGTCGGGCTATTTGGCGGCTGCGGTCAATTGGCCTTTGTTTTATCTGATCACGGCGATGACAGCCGCTCCGGCAATGGTGATCCTGCTGTGGCTTGGCCCCCCTTCATCGACTGCAGCCCTGGCCACGGCTGCAAAAGGGGAAGCCTCTGAACCGTAGCTGCCCCTCCAGCCGTCTGTGTCTACCGTTGGCCTTTCCACCCCATGGTGGCGAATGAGCAGCCCGTTATCTCTGCCCTGCTTTCTTCGCTGCTGACGGTAGCCTTGCCTTGAACGCAACGGGGATGGTTGCCTACAGCGCAGCCCCGATTTTGGCCGCCAGATCCACCAGCCGCGCGGCATAGCCGTACTCGTTGTCATACCAGGAGAGCACCTTCACCGTGCGATCCCCTAAGGTCAGGGTGGATCCCAAATCCACAATGGAAGAGTGGGGATCCCCGACGATATCCGCCGAGACGATCTCCGGTGGAGCAATGGCCAGGATGCCGCGCAGCGGGCCTTCTGCAGCCTCGACAAAGGCTTGGTTGACGGCTTCTCTGGTGATGGGCTGCTCGGTACGCACCACAAAGTCCACAATAGAGCCGGTCAAGGTGGGCACCCGCAGCGCCAGGCCATCCATCTTCCCTCTCAGGGCGGGCAAAACCTCGGCCACTGCCGTGGCGGCCCCGGTGGTGGAAGGCACGATCGACACTGCTGCTGAGCGGCCCCGCCGATAATCTTTGGGATCCGGGCGATCCACAATCGCCTGGGTGGCGGTATAGGCATGGCAAGTGGTGAGAAAGCCGGTCTCGATGCCGAAGCGATCCAACAAGACCTTAGCCAGCGGCGCCAAGCAATTGGTGGTGCAGGAAGCATTGGAGACGATGTGATGCCGCTCCGGGTCGTATTGGTCGTCGTTGACCCCCATCACCACCGTCAAGTCGGGGCCTTTGGCGGGAGCAGAGATGATCACCTTTTTGGCCCCGGCTTCCAGGTGTTTGGCCGCCCCCTCTCGTTTGGTGAACAAGCCGGTTGATTCCACCACCAGGTCAACCCCCAGATCTTTCCAGGGCAGTTGTGCCGGATCCCGCTCTGCCAAAACTCGGACTTTCAGGTGGTTGCCGATTTGCAGATGCCCGTCCACCGCGCTCACGGTTTGGGGAAGGCGCCCATAGGCCGAGTCGAACTGGAGCAGATAGGCCAAGTTGTCGGGTTCGGTCAGGTCATTGACTGCCACCACCTCCAGCTCCCGAGCTGGCTGAGACAGCAGCACCCGCAAGAAGGCCCGCCCAATGCGACCAAATCCGTTGATGGCTACCCGTGTGGTCATCGCAATCCTCCAGTGTCAGTTCATACCGTGGGTCGAGGGACGCGGCATGGGAGACGCTGCCCCCCTAGGGATAGGGTAGAAGAAGAACGGGATCTCCATCGCTTTTGCACCCAAGATCTCCAGATTTGCCACTGGGACTTGCAAAAGGACTCACCCAAGAAGTTGCCGGCAGAAGGGAAAAGTAGGAATGAAGGTATTGCTGACCAACGATGACGGCATCGAGGCTGCCGGGCTGGCCAACCTCAAGTTGGCCCTCAGCGCCCTCATCCCGGAAGAACACTGTTGGATTGTGGCCCCCCACCAACCGATTTCCGGCTGCAGCCACCAGGTGACGACGGGGCGACCTTTTCGAGCCTTGGCCCGCGGCGAGCGCACCTTTGCCGTCGAGGGATCCCCTGCCGACTGTGTGCGGGGGGCCCTATTCAAGCTGGCCCCAGCGGTGGATTGGGTGCTTTCCGGTATCAACGAGGGGGGAAATCTTGGATCGGATGTGTATCTGTCGGGAACGGTGGCGGCGGTACGGGAAGCAGCGATGCGCGGGATCCCGGGAATTGCCATTTCCCAATACCGAGCAGGGGGCCAACCCATCGACTGGGAGCAAGCCCAGCGGTGGACGCGGGAAATCTTGGCGGAGCTGATGGAACAACCCCTGCCCAGGGGGGCGTTTTGGAATGTGAACCTGCCCCACTTGCCCGCCGGATCCCCTCTGCCGGAGCGGGTCTATTGTCCCCTCTGCACCCAACCCCTGCCGCTCGATTATGCGGTGGAAGCCGAGGGAAATGGGGCAGAGTCGCTGTGGTTTCGCTATCAGGGCCGCTATGCGGAGCGCGCTCGGGATCCCCAAACCGATACCGACATCTGCTTCTCCGGTCGGGTGGCCATCACCCAAGTGCAACTGGCCAAGGACTCCGTCCCGCTAACGCGACCAGGCGTTTCCGCTGGGGGGGGTAGAAGCCAGGTTGCGGGCAATGGTTCTCAGCCGTTGCAGCCGTAGCGCCGTCAGGATAGATGCTTCGCCGCTGTCGCGAACGGTGGGATCCAGCTTCAGAACCTGTTCTATGGCATCTGCCAGGTGTTGAGCGGCCTCCTGTCGGGTGTAGCCGCGAAACTGAGCACGGCGCAGGGCAAATTCATCGGCGTCGAAATGGGCGCTCTCCCGGTTCAGGTTTTGCCAGATCTGCCGGACGGAGAGAGCCGTAATGCCACCTGCCAACAGAGCGGAAAAGGGGTGCTGCAAAGAGAGCTCCGCCACGGTGGTGATGCCCCCCATCAAGGCCAGCGATTGGTAAAACCCCGGCTGCAACCAATTGCGGTTGCCCAGCCAGCCCACCTCCCGCAGAAACAACAGATCCCGCTGTGGCTGAGGGATCCCTTGCCAACGGCGAAAATCGATGGCAATTGTGCCCTGGGGCTGCCAAGGGGCTTTGCGGCGGGAGATGAGCAGGGCTTCACCCCCGAAGTGGGGAACAATGGTGATCAAGGGTCGGAAAGAAGCGGGGAGCAGATCCCGCAACCGTTCGGTTTCTTCTTTTTCAAAGGGTTGGAAATCTGGGCGGCTGTTCATGGCCTCACCTGTTGGGGGGGTTGGGGTGGGGAGCCCGCCTAAAAACAGGCCCTGTTCCGGCCCCAGACACCCCAGCCTGTGTAGAACCAATGCGAGGTTAGTCTATCGCATCTCCAGGCTGGCCGTGGAACTCTGGCCGTGGAACTCTATAGGTGGAACCCTGTAGGTTTCAAAGATCCCAATCCTAGGTTGCGTAGACTGGGAAGGCGAGCCTACCCGTCTTACCTACTCGTCTTAAATCCGAGACCATGACCTTCCCAGCTCAGCCAGAACCCCAAGTGCTCCGTACTGCTGACGGGAATGAGCAGAGTGCCGTTCGCGGTAGCGGGACGGAATCCTTTAGCCCCCTTTACACGTACGCCTTCTTCCTGCAGCCAGCGCCAGAGCTTTTGCCCTTCATCCGGCAAACCGAGGGGATCCATCGGTCGGTGCAGGTGTTCTCCCCGACAGGCAGCCGAATTGCCGCTGCTGTGGAGCCGATGCAGGATCCAGAGTCGCTGCAAGTCTCGGATGAGGTGTTGGTGCGCTCTGCCCTGCGCCACGACCAGGTGATCTGCCGACTGTTCGCCCAGATGCCGGTGCTGCCCCTGCGCTTCGGCACCTGCTTCCTCTCAGCAGAAAAGCTGGGATCCCATCTGCTGTCCCGGCAGACGGAGTACGAACAAGCCCTCGCAGCCATTGGGGGGCGGGCCGAGTACTGTCTCAAAGGAAGGGTTCGACCTCAGCCCCAACCGGAGCCACAGCCCTCCCTAAGCGGGACGGCCTATCTGTTGGCCCGCAAGCAAGCCTATCTCCAGCAACGACAGGCCCAAGAGCAGCAAGAGCAGGAGCAGCAAGCCCTACAGCAGCTTTGGCCTTCCACCTGGCCTGTGCAAAGGGGGGATCCCCAGCCAGGAGAAGCCTTGCGGCTCTACTTTTTGCTCACCCCTGCCGAGTGGGAAGCCGCCCTTCAGCTCACCCAAACCTGGCTGGCTCAGCACCCCCATTGGCAACTGGATTGGAGCGCCCCTTTGCCCCCTTATCACTTTGTCCGTGCCTTGCGGGATTCTCTGGCGGACAAGTGTATAGATCCCAACTAAGGACGCCGTCCCGCTAGCGCGAACAAAGTGCTCTGCATGCGGATCATGGTCGCGTTAGCAGAGCGTGGATCCAAGCGTGATAATGGTGAGGGGATCCCGTCCGCTTCCTGTTTGCATTGGCGAGGCGGAGCCCTCACAGGGCAAAGGACTCCGTCCCGCTAACGGGAACAGCAGGCAAAAGGAAGAGTTGTGGTCTAAAGCGCTATGCGCCGCTACCGCGAACGAGTTGGGCTATTGGGGCTGGGCACGGTTGGCACGGGTGTTGTGCAAATTCTGCAGCAACCCCGGCATCCTCTCTTGCAGTCGGTTGAGATTGCGGCGGTGGGGGTGCGCTCTTTGGACAAGCCACGGCAAGTGCGGATCCCGCCTGAGCGCCTGACCACCAATCTGGAGCAAATCGTGTCGGATCCGGAAATCGACGTGGTCATCGAGCTGATGGGGGGCTTGGAGCCGGCCCGCACCTTGATCTTAAAAGCCCTTGACCACGGCAAACCGGTGATCACGGCCAACAAAGCGGTGATCGCCCGCCACGGGGAGGAGATCTTTCAGGCGGCAGCCCAAGCCAAAGTCTCGGTGCTCTTGGAAGCGGCAGTCGGGGGCGGGATTCCGATTCTGCAGCCCTTGCAACAGTCCCTGCAGGCCAGCCACATCCAGGCGGTCTGGGGCATTGTGAACGGCACCACCAACTTCATCCTCAGCCAGATGACCCAGGCGGCCAGCTCATTTGAGGAAGCCCTGGCCCTGGCCCAGGCCCACGGCTACGCCGAAGCGGATCCCAGCGCCGATGTGGAAGGGTGGGATGCCGCCGACAAGATCGCCATTTTGGCCAGCCTTGCTTTCGGGGTGTCTGTGGAGCGGGAAGCCATCCCCTGCGAAGGGATCCGCGGCATCAGCCCCACCGACATTCGCTATGCCCGCGAGTGGGGCTACACCTTCAAGCTCTTGGCCATCGCCCAAAGGGCCAACTCTGGCGGGGAGGCAGCGAAGATGGCTTTGGATATCCGGGTTCACCCCACCCTTCTGCCCTCTACCCACCCCTTGGCCAACATCAACGGTGTGGACAATGCCGTCCTGGTGCAGGGG
>NZ_JANSIO010000370.1:0-4998 GCF_047462195.1 Synechococcus sp. R3-13
TGTTCAGGAGAGTTCAGCGTGAATGTATCAGTGTCCTAATCTAGCTTGAAATGACCGTGTTTTAGGTGGGGCTACTGTGTTTGAGTCGATCCAGCTCAAACAAAGCGGTGGGTAAACTCCTGCACCAAGTCCACACGTCCTTTGCGCAAAACCGCTCCCACGAGAGCAAGACCATGGCGGCCCAGCACTGTGGCCTCAGAAAGAGGGTAGGGCATGTATGTTAGCTTGCGTCCCTGGCCCAGAGACAATAGCCCCACCATTTTCTGGCGCCGGCCTCGAGGCCGCAAGATCCTGCTAGGAAAGCGTATCCAAGTTAAGTAGAGGGGGCTTCCAAATCGTTGCTGCCAGCTGCAGAGCTGGAATTGCCTTCCAGGGCTGCTTGGGCGTTGCGGCGCAGGCGGTGGGCCTTGAGCCGGCGCAAGGCAGAGGCGGGAAACTTCTGGTCGAATTCCCCATCTTCCATCTGGGCCAGTTCTTGGAGATCGGGGGCAACGTTCCAAGGGTAAGGCTGAAAATCCGGGATCCGGCTGGGTTGGGCAAAGCGTTGGTTCCAAGGGCAGACCTCCTGGCAGATGTCACAGCCGGCCACCCAGTTGTGCAGGTTCTGGGCAATCTTGGCAGGGATCCGCTCGGCGTGGCTTTCTAGGGTGTGATAGGCGATGCAGCGGCGGGAATCGACCACCCCTGGGCTGACGATGGCCTGCGTGGGGCAAGCCTCTAGGCAGCGGGTACAGGTGCCGCAGTGAGCGGTGTGGGGCTGGTCAGGGAGCAACGGCAGGGTGGTCAGGATCACTCCCAGAAACACCCAGGAGCCGTACTCGCGGGTGAGCAACAGGCTGTTTTTGCCGATCCAACCCAAGCCCGCCTGCATGGCCCAGGGCTTTTCCGCCACCGGGCCGGTATCGACATAGCATCGACCGCGGTAGTTCGGAAATTGCGCTTGCATCCAGAGGTGGAGCTGCTTCAGCCGCCGTCCCAACACGCGGTGATAATCTCGACCCCAAGCGTAGCGGGAGATCTTGCCTTTGCCGGGATCCTGGCTGTGGCGGATGGGGGTGTAGTAATTCAAAGCCACACAGACCAACGACTGCACCCCCGGCAGCACCTGCTTTGGATCCATTCGCCTAGGATCCGCCATCCAGGCCATGTCGGCGGCCATGCCCGCAGCCAGCCAAGCTTGCAGGCCCCGCAAGTCGGGGGGATCCTCTATGCTGGCAATGCCAACTTTGTCAAAGCCCAGGGCCAGGGCCTGTCGTTTCACCTGCTCTGTGATGCTGGCCCGGTCTGCTTCTTCTGGCCACACAGGGACATCCAACGCTACTTTGGCAAGCCCATCACCCGACGATAACGAGCTTCCAGATGCTCTGCCTGCTGGGATCGGCGGAAGGGATCCCAGGTGCTGTGGGCAAACAGATCCTGCCGCAGCTTGGCCACATCCACCGTCGTCACGGCTCCGCCGGACACCACCTGTTTTCCTCGCACCCAAACGCTATGCACTGCCTGGGTGGGCCGACCCAACACCAGCAGCCCAATGGGATCGGTACGGGGCAACAGCGACAGTTGGGTGAGATCGTACAGCACCAGATCCGCTTGCTTGCCCACTTCCAGGGATCCCAGCTCCTCCCCTAGCCCCAGGCCAATGGCCCCACCGCGGGAGGCCATCTCCACACTCTCGCGGGGCGAGATCCAGTGGCGGTAGTCGGGATCGGTGATGTTGTGCAGGATGGTGCCGATTTTGATGGCCTCCAGGAGATCCTGGGAATCGTTGCTGGCAGCCCCATCGCAGCCAAAGGCCACGTTCACCCCTGCCCGGCGGTATTTCAAGATGGGGGCAATGCCGCTGCCTAGGCGCAGGTTGCTCAAGGGGTTGTGAACAACCGTAGAGCCGGTACGGGCCAGGATTTCAATATCGGCATCGCTGAGCCAGACGCAGTGAGCCAGGGAAGTTCTCTGGTCTAGGTAACCCAGGCGCTCCAGATGCTCCACAGCACTACAGCCGTACTTTTCCTGGGCCAGCATCTGCTGGGCACGGGTTTCCAGCAGGTGAGCGTGGCGGGGTAGGTCATACTTCTGGCTCAACTCCGCGCAGCCCTTGAACAGCTCGTCTGAGCAGAGTTGGATCCCTGTAGGGGCCACCATCAGGCTGATGCCTTCCTCGGGGCGGTGGTATTTCTGAACTGCCTCTTCCAGGATGGCCAACACCTCCAGGGTGGAGAGGGGATAAGCTGTTGGCTCTCCTTCCCCGCCCGGCAGGCAAGTGGGGAGAGCCTGATCCTGAAGCAGCGGGCCAATGAAAGCGCGGATCCCGGCCTCCCGGTAGGCCCGCACTGCTGCCTCAATGGTGGCCAGTTCCTGGCCAGGGATCAGCACCAGATGATCCACCACTGTTGTGCCGCCCGTCAGCAGGGTCTCCACCGCCGTAGCCAGGGCGCTGAGATAGATTTTTTCCGGATCCGGCGGCGCATACTCGTGCAGTTGTGCCAGCCACAGCTCCAGCGGATAGGGCGGTATGATCCCTCGTTGCCACATTTCGGAAGAATGGGTGTGGGCATTGACAAAGCCCGGCAGCAAGAGTTGGTTACTGGCATCCAGTTCCAGGCTGTCTGCGCCCGTTGCGGGTAACCCTCTGCCTATGGCAGCAATCCGTTCCCCCTCGATTCGCACATCTGCGGTTTCGTAGCCGGTGGCGGTGGGAATTAACGCATTGCGCAAGATAAAACTCATGCCCGGGATCCAAAAAGGCCGTCTGCTACCTTAGCGTGCTGGAGTTAACCCTGCCAAGGCGGGAGGATCAGAACATTTGCATGCATAACCTAGCCTTTCCCCCAAGGGATACCCAAGCGTAGTGGTTATAGAACTGCCGACATAGAGGTGCCCACACTCTCCATAACGCAGTTTCAACGCCTCTGCACCGCCGACATGGCCCTACAGCTCAGCCTTGACCGGCTATTTCTTTTTCTTGGCGGAGCCTTTTTTGGCCAGCTTGCTCTCGGCAGCAGGGGCCGGTTCTGGGGCAGGTTCTTCAGGAGGAGCGGGTGGAGTCTCTTCCACTTTGGGGGCCTCTGCCGGCTTGAGACCGGCTTGAGCGGCAACCTCAGCAGCAAAATCCACTTCTTCTTTCTCGATCCCCTCTCCCAGGACAAAGCGCACAAACCGCCGCACCCGAATGTTTTCCCCCAGTTTGGCAATGTGCTGCTTGACCAATTCCTCCACCGTGATCGAGGAATCTTTAATAAAGGGTTGATCCAACAGGGATAACTCTTTCAGGCGCTTTTCGATGCGACCTTGCACGATCTTCTCGCGTATGTTCTCCGGCTTATTGGCCAGATCTTCTTTGCCCATTTCAATGGCTTTTTCCCGCTCCACCACTTCAGCAGGGATCTGGTCAACGCTGACGTATTCTACGTTTTGGCAGGCGGCAATCTGCTTGGCGATGTCTTGCACCAATTTCTTGAAATCTTCGTTGCGGGCCACGAAGTCCGTCTCGCAGTTCACTTCCACCAACACCCCAATTCGATTGCCGAAGTGGATGTAGCTGTCAACTGCCCCCTCTGTCGCGACGCGACTGGCCTTTTTGGCTGCCCCTGCCAACCCTTTCTGTCGCAGCCAGGTGATGGCTTTCTCCATATCGCCACCGGAATCTTCCAGGGCTTTTTTGCAGTCCATCATGCCTGCGCCCGTCTTTTCGCGCAGCTCTTTGACCAGTTTGGCATCAATGCTCATGAGGGCTCCTCGAATGAAAGAACGGGAAGAATGTGGCGGGATATGAGTGAGAATGAGCGGGCTTCGGTAGAATTGTAAACCTAGATTTCAAGAATACACGCCTCTGGATAGGGAACAGGCAGGGAAGTGCCCGGATTGCACGGGATCCCTGCCCTTGCTCTAGCCTTCCTCGGCTTCTCCTTCTTCTTCGTCCTCCATGTCTTCCAGAATGTCGTCGTCCAGATCCATGGCCCCTTCGTAGTCGTACTCATCCTCTTCAACGGTGTCGAGCTGCCCATGCCGCCCTTCGTAGATGGCATCCGCCAACTTGCCTACAATCAGCTTAATCGCTCGAATGGCATCGTCGTTAGAGGGAATGAAGATATCGCTGAGATCGGGGTCGCAGTTGGTGTCCAGCAGTGAGATGATCGGGATGTTCAGCTTGATACATTCCTGAACGGCATTGGCCTCCCGCCGCTGATCGACGATGATCACCGCATCGGGGAGCTTGCGCATGGTTTTAATGCCGCCTAAGTACTTTTCCAACCTGGCCAACTCTCGCCGCAGACGGCTGGCCTCTTGTTTGGGCAGGCGATCCAGAAGACCGCTGCTCTCCATCTCCTCAATTTCTTTGAGGCGGTCGATGCGGGTTTTGATGGTGGCCCAGTTGGTGAGCATACCCCCCAACCAGCGCTGGTTGACATAGTAGCTGCCACAGCGACGAGCCTCTTGAGCGATGATCCCGGCAGCTTGCCGTTTGGTGCCCACAAACAGGAAGCGCCAACCCCTGTCAGCAGCATCCCGCACATACTCGTAGGCTTCGTTCAGATAGCGGGCCGTCTGCACCAAATCGATAATGTGGATGCCGTTCCGCTCGGTAAAGATGTAGGGCCGCATTTTCGGGTTCCAGCGGCTGGCTTTGTGGCCGAAGTGAACCCCTGCCTCCAACAGTTGAGGCAAACTGACTACGCTCATGAGTTTTTCCTCTCCTACGGGTTAGCCTCCGCCCGAACGGATCCCAGTTACGGCCTTCCCGCCGGTTACCTGCACAGAGCGCTCTACCCCCATTGGCAAGGAACTCAGGAGCTGTTGCAGCAAACCGCGAAAGGGCTGTAAGGACACCCGGTGGTTCAGGCGTGCGATTTCTTAACGGCTTAACTAAGCTAGCATGTTTTCCACGGGATCCCGCAGCTTGGGGTTAACTCTGGCCGCGATCCGATGCTAGACTAGCTAGGCACTTCATGGGCTTCTACCCGTAAGTGCGTCGGGGCGTAGCGCAGCTTGGTAGCGCACCAC
>NZ_JANSIO010000370.1:5008-5265 GCF_047462195.1 Synechococcus sp. R3-13
CTGAGTAATCAGGGGAGGGCTTGAGCCGGAAAAGCCCACTATGCCGGAAACTTTGAGGTACTTTGGCTCCGCTGTCAATCCCTTGCCATTGGCTCCGTTGATCGGCAGCCTTAAGAATCAGGTCACAAGCTTGGCCGGACAATATGGGATCCCGGTTTTACGGTGCTGGATCCCGATGCGGAGCCGACCTTGAACAACATGGGGTTTCGACGGATCTGGAGCGCTTAATCACGGCCTAGGATCCAGGCGATAAGGGG
>NZ_JANSIO010000370.1:5275-9070 GCF_047462195.1 Synechococcus sp. R3-13
ATGCTCAAGATAGTACCGAACGGCTGAGGTCAGGTCTAGCTCCAAGTCGCGGTTTTGGATGTCGGTGATCATTCTGTACATCAGCTCCAGGTGAATGCGATCCTCTTTGGTGAGCAGCTCATACTTGCCATTAGGGCTGTTGTTGAGGGCAGCCAAGGCCTCTTTGGTGGCGGTAGCCTTTTTGGAAGGAGGCTTAAGGCGGGCATCCCGTAGCAAAAGAAACTGAAGCTCAGGGTGAGCACTCACCAATTGGTTGAAGTTATTGACCTGCCCATACATGCTGCCGGGATCCACTTGGATAAAGGCGATCACCCGCTTCTGGTCGGAGAAATAGAGGTGATCTGGAAGCTTGCGTTTGCCCAGCTTCAGGGCACTCATGGGGACAGGATGGATCCCTTGCAGGGCATTGACGATGGTGCGCAATTTGCCGATATCAGCTGTGCTGTCCATAATCGCCTCTTGGGGATAGCTGTCACGAAGCTGGGCCTCGGTATCACGGAGGTAGGGTTCCAAGACTTCGGCAAGATCCTCAGAGAGGCCGGGTGGCTGGGGAGGCGGAGCTACAGCAACAAGACTCTGGGCAGGAAGAAGGGGGATGAGCAGTTGTTTGAGGGTTTGCAGCTCAGTTTCGAGCCGCTGGACACGGGCGGCTAGATTGCTGGCAGTGGGTACAACTTGCACCTGGGGAGGGAGAGGGATCCCGTTGATGTAGTGGCGATAGTAGGCTGAGGCTCGGTTGAGAATGGCGCGGATGGAGGGTTGACCAAGAATATCGCTTAGGTCATCGGCGGTGAAGAGAGCTTGGAGGTGGATCCCTGAGGGCAGACGGGTTTGCAGAAGGGTTTGAAGCTGGGGAGCAGGTGGGGGATCCAGAGAGAGAACGGTTTGGGAGAGACGATCAACGGTGGCCCGGTCAAATTGGGTTTGGAAATGTTGCCAACGGTCGGGGAACAGATTGAGGATAAACAGACTGTTGGGGATACGGGTAAAAAGCTCTTTCAGGGCATCGCCCAAGTTGAGGAGGATATCTCGATTTTCTTCTCGGCCCAAAGCTTCCAATTGGTCAAAGACAATAATGAGAGGTCGGTCAAGCAGCGAGAGCCTACCGATGACTTTCATTCCTTCTAGAGCAAAGGTGTTGCGGTCGAGATCTGCACTCCAGGGGGGCAACCCAATCAAGCCGGTATCCTCGGGATCCAGGTCGGTACCGCTGAGCCAGCGGATGATCTGTTGACGGCGGTTGGGATCCCTGTAGCTGCAGTATTTGATGATGCCCTTGAGAATGTTTTCGGTGGAACCGGTGAGAAAGTTTTGCTCTGCCCACCAGCGCAGAACCCGTTTTTCAATGGCTTGCCATTGTTGACGACGACGCTCGGTGCCTTCTGCTCCCAGGCAATGAAAGAGGTTGAGGGGATCCGCCGTGAGAAGGGAGAGAAACTCTTCAGTTTTTGAGGTTTGGGGGAAGGTTTTCAAGATTTCCACAAAGCTCTTGGCAATCAAGTAGTCGAGCTGGGTGTGGTGATGGGCATCTACCCGTTCGCGCAGGGATTCCAGGGTGTGGCTGTAGATGTGGTGGTAGATGTTGTCGGGATGGGTGGGCTGAGGGATAAACAGGAGACGGTTGTGGCGCAGGAGGTTTTGGGCCACCCGCATGATCAGGTGGGTCTTGCCGGATCCAGGTTCTCCCAGTAAGACAACCCCTCGGCTCTGGTGGTTGGGATCCCGTTGGATGTCCTGTAGGGTGGCAGTGAGCTGCTGGTACTGAGGCTGATAGATGGTGGTCTCGTCGGGATAATGCTGAAAGGGATTGTCAACTCTGCTGTTGGCGAAAGGATTGGGAACATTCTGGGCTTTGAGCTGAGCGTGGGTGAGGTGGCGATAGAGGTGGTAGGTAAAGAGGGCATCGTAGCTGGCGTCGTGGGCCAGTTTGGAGTTGAAATAGCCGCTCTCCAGTTGGATACTAAGATGTTTGCTAAGATACTCTAGACTGTAGCTGGGGAGGTTGGGGAAACATTCCTTGGCAGCTAGCCAAGTGCAAAAAACGGGGTTAGAAAGCCACTCTTGGTTAGCTTGCTCAAAGGCTTGTTTAAGGATTTTTAGGTCTTGCTCTGCGTGGTGGAAAACAAGAGTCTTGCCTTGTGCCAAGCGCCGCAGGTCAGCAACGATTTGGGCCAAAGGTTTGGGCTGGGGGTGGTGGGGCGAGTATTCTTGGGTGTAGGCATGGTAAATAAGCTTGCCGCTGCTGTCGATAAGGGCGATTTCTTTGAGGTTGGGGTTGCCCTCGGTGTCGATAACCAAGTAGCTCATGGAGGGGCGGGATCCCGTGATGCTAATGAGCTCAATATCTCAGTGTAATTCCACCGGATCTCGACCGTCAAACGGGGGGATCCCTGAGCAAGCTAGCTCTGAGATAGGCGCTTCACCTCAGCTCCAGAGAGCAGGCGATGGGCTTCTTGCAACAAAGCCGGGATCCGGTCGCGGTGGGGGCTGTGGATAAGATAGGGTCGCAGGGCTTCGGCATCCACTTTGTCTGCCCGCTGGCCGGGGAGCCAACTGCCGGCATTGCCCAACAGGTTGTAACGGCTCTTGGCATAGTCCACCAAGTCATAGGCCAAGACCAAATTGCGCAGCAGCAGAATGAACGGGATATTCACTTGTCCGGGGGTTTGGTCGTAGCGAGGCAGGCCCTGGTGCCAAGTTTTGGCGTAGTGCTCTCCCACCTTCTCGATCAAAGCTTGCTCTAGGCGGGCCAGGATCGGCGGCAACAGCTCATCAGCCCGATCCAACAGCTCCACCGCCCGCAGGTGCTCATCAAAATCGCTGGGTCGAGCTGCCCCAATGCTGAGGGTGTGAACCTGGGGATGGGACAGACAGAACAGGTCGTTGAAGACCATTGGGCTGAGAGGTTGGCACAGCTGCACCAGCTTGGCGGGCGGATCGTAAAGCCTGCCCCCCTTGTCTGAGGGACTGATGATGAATACCCCCATATCCTGCTGGGCGGCAGCCTCAATGGCGGGCCAGTTGGTTTGGTTGACAAAATACCAGTGTAGGTTGACGTAATCAAAGCCCCCTGACTGTATGGCTTCCACAATCAACTCCGTTGGCCCATGGGTGGAGAAGCCAACGAAACGCACCCGTCCCTGCCGTACCAGGCGCTGACACACCTCCAGGCACCCCCCTGGACGCAGGCTGTGTTCCAAGTCTTCCCAGGTATTCAACCCGTGGATGGCCAGCAGATCCACATAATCGAGGTTCAAGTAGCTCATCGATTGCTCGAACTTGGCCAGGAACTGCTGCGGGTCGGCGCTGGGGCCAATTTTCGTCTGCACAATCAGATCTTGCCGGGGAAAGAGCGGCAAAATGCGGCCCAACTGCATTTCAGAAGTGCCATAGCCGCGGGCAGTTTCGATGTGGTTGATGCCCACCTCCAAGGCCCGGCGAATCGTCGCCTCCAGGTTCTGCTGGCTTGCCGCTGGGATCCCTGACCAAGGAGTATCTTGCCAACTGTGTTGATAGCGCATGCCACCACAGCTCAGCACAGGCATAGGCAGCTCGGTACGCCCAAATCTGCGATACTGCATGGTTTTTCCCCTGGACTAAGCCCCATTTTAGGGCGGGCTTTCCATACCCCACCGCCGAAACTTGAACCCTGAGCCGGCCGCATTGTGCAGCAGTCACCGTCAGAAATCAAGAAATCAGATCAGTCTGGAAATGTGAGGGCTGCAGGGGAGCGACTAAGCTAGAGTGTTTTAGGAGTACGGGGCTGACGGGGCTCGAACCCGCAACTTCCGCCGT
>NZ_JANSIO010000370.1:9080-9772 GCF_047462195.1 Synechococcus sp. R3-13
AATCGCTGCGAATATCTATTCTGGATGTGGACGAGGATTGTTGTCAATCATGGTGGTTAGTCTGGCAGCACAGGCCGCAACCCTTGTGGATACCGCTCCGCAAAATGGGATCCCAACGGCGGCGATGCAACAGGTGGCGGATGTGCTCACTCAGGTGGCCCAACACCTGGATCACCTGCAATACACCACCTTGCGCTACCCCGATGGCGGCTGGCTGACGGTGCGGGTGGTCGAGGATCCTGCTGCTGGCGACTCATCCTCAGAGGGATCCCAGCCGACGACCCATCTGTGGATCCCGGCCTTCGGCCACCTGGAAGATGCCCACACCACGCTGGCAGAGCTTAAGGATCGAGCGCCGGAGCTGGAGACCGCTTCTTTTGGGGTCTTGGAGCTGTTGTTCTTGGCGTTGGGCCTTTCCCGGGCCGATGGTATTGTCTTTTACGACCAAGCTGGGGATCGGCAACAGGGCAAAACCGTAGCCTGCCGAGCTTTGATGGAACAGGTCAATCAATCGCTTCGCAGATGGGCCTCTCCACCCCCTTCAATGGCTTGAGCTCTTGAACTTTTCTCTTTTATGGTTTTGTGGTCATTTCGATTCAAACTAGGACAAAGCGTTGAATGCGGAGGGCCAGAAGGCTTTTCTAAGGACTCCGTCCCGCCGGCGCGATAGGACTCCGTCCCGCTGGCGCGAG
>NZ_JANSIO010000370.1:9782-11031 GCF_047462195.1 Synechococcus sp. R3-13
CTAACCTGAAACAACTATAAAACTATTAAAGATCTATAAAGTTAAAGATCACAACGCAAAATTCCAGATCCGCCAGATCCGCAATCCGCCCTGCGTCAACTCAAGATGGCCCCCTGTCGGCGGGCAAACTTCCGTAGCTTCTCGTCCATCCGCGCCCCCCGTAGATCCGCTTTGCAAAAGTTGGTAAAGCGCTTGCTCTTTTCTTCTGGGTATCGAGCCAAACGAACCCTGCCGGCCATCGACCAGATCACCGAGCTGGCCACCACCAAAGCGAGCGTGGCCGCTCCTAACGCATAAACCAAATTGCCCGTGGTCAGGCGGACAAGCAAAAAGGCCAGGATCCCTGAGCCCAGCAGCCCCCCCAAGCCTGTCAGGATCCCTCCCAATGTTTTGGCCGATCCAGACAGTTGGATCAAAACCCGCAGCCAGTAGGGTTGAGGGGTGTTGAAGAGGATGCCGCGCAGATCCGCCCCCTGCAAGTTGGCCCCTGAGAAATCGGCCCCCCGCAGATCGGCCCGGCGCAAATCATAGCCGGCCAAGTTTTGGTTGGCAAAGGACTTGCCCCGTAGATCGGCCCCCGCCATGGAAGGGATCCGCGGTGGGGTGGCCGGCTTGATCCGTCCGCTGCCTGTGATGCTGCTGGCTCGGCCCAGTTGGGTGAAACCGGTGGTGCTCCCCCACTCAGAGGGGATGGATACCGGGCTGCTGGCTGTCATTCCCCCTGCGGTGGACGGAGGGAGGGGTGTGGGCACGAAACCACCCGAGCGGCGCTTGGCCCAGTAGCCGGAGATCACCGATGTGCTGGGATTGGCAGACAGGGGAGAGCTGGGCAACACAATCGGCTGAGAGATCGGGCCGCCTGCCTCTTCCACCGGGATCCCTTGCAGCGCCCGCAAGACCTCGGTGGCGGTGGCAAAGCGCTGATTGATGGCCGGCTGCAACATGCGGTGCAAAATGGCGTCGAATTCCGGGCTGAGCTGCAGGCAATCCGACCAATCCCACTGTCCCGTTTCATGGTTATAAAACTTGGCCGGAGATTCCAACGTCATCAAGTTGATGCAGGTGGCAGCCAAGGCATAGAGATCGCTAGAGGGACCGACCGCCTGGCCGGCTACTTGCTCTGGGGGAGAAAAGCCCAGCGAGCGAATGGCCGTCGCCTCTTCTGCCGAATCCTGGCCCGGGCCGAGCTGCTTGACGGCCCCAAAGTCGATCAGCACCAATCGACCATCTTCTTTGCGACGAATCAGGT
>NZ_JANSIO010000371.1:0-2585 GCF_047462195.1 Synechococcus sp. R3-13
GATTCCAGGGATCCAGACTTACTCAACTCAAACTTACTTGTTCAGGGGACGACGCCAATTTTGGCGAAACTGACGGTTTGAGAGCAGCAGCACCGGCCAGAGGGCCGATACCAGCCACTTCCCAGATCCCGAATAGATGCGATCCGCCTTGCGGGCCGAGTACCAAACTCCTCCTGCGTAGATTGCCAAGAGCAAAAAAGGCCACATCTCAACCCATCCTATTCAACGCTGCTCACCGAGTCAGGGATCCTCAATCAGTAGGCATCCTGCAACTCATAGAAGTCAGGCGTGATGTAGTCCTTGCGCAGGGGCCAACCTATCCAGTCTTCCGGCATTAAAATCCGCTTCAGGTTCGGGTGTCCCTCGAAAACAATGCCGTACATGTCGTAGGTTTCCCGTTCCTGCCAATCCGCCGACTTCCAAATCCAGTATACGGAAGGCAGCCGTGGATCCTGGCGAGGCAACTTCACCTGGAGCCGCACCTCCTGAGGGCGATCCGCCCCGTCTGACAGCTTGATCAGGTGGTAAAGGCTGACCAGGGGCTGCCCTGCCCCCAGGTCATATCCGCACTGGCACTCCAGGTAGTTAAAGCCGTAGGCATAGAGGGCGGTACACAAGGGTAGGAGAAAGTCCCGCTCCACCTCCAACAGCTCTACCCCCGCTGCGTCTCTCCCCAAATACTGGTGCTCGAAGCCGTTGTCGGCCAGAAACTGGGAAACCGGGCCCCGCTCCAACGTCACCAAGGGTTCCGACTGCTCGCCTGCGGATGGCGGCGCTTGTTTTTCCTGGGCATTCTCCTCTGCCATCTCACACTCCTCCCTGCAAGGCTTTGAGCTGCTGTTCCGCCTGCTTAAAGTCGGCAGTTTGCAAAGCCGGGGGCACCGGCAGGCCGATGGCCGCAGCCAGCTCTGGCGGGGGAGCTTGGCGGGTCTCGCTCTCCAGATACTTGCCGGTGATGATCTCCGGCACAGGCTTGAGGTTGTGCTTAACCGTGTAGTAGCGGTGGGTTTGCTGCAGACGGCCTCGTTCCCGCATGTCCTCGGCGGCGATCTTCTTGCGCAGCTTGACAATGGCATCCATGATCGCTTCTGGACGAGGAGGGCAGCCGGGAATGTACACATCCACCGGGATCAGCTTGTCCACCCCCCGCACTGCCGTGTAGGAATCGGAGCTGAACATGCCACCGCTGATGGTGCAGGCCCCCATGGCGATCACGTACTTCGGCTCAGCCATTTGCTGGTAAAGCTTGACCAACGCCGGCGCCATTTTCATGGTGACCGTACCTGCCGTGATGATCAAATCAGCCGTGCGCGGCGAAGAACGAGGCAGCAGGCCAAAGCGGTCGAAGTCGAAGCGGGATCCCAGCATGGCGGCAAACTCGATGAAGCAGCAGGCGGTGCCGTAGAGCAGCGGCCAGAGGCTGGACATCTTAGCCCAGTTGTACAGGTCGTTCACCGTCGTCAGAACGACGTTGTTCGAGAGGTCGGTAGTCACCTGGGGGGCAGCCCCCGGAAACAAGACTTGCGATTTCTCAGACGTCATGACCATTCCAATGCTCCTTTTCTCCAGGCGTACACAAGACCCACCACAAGGATGGCGATGAAAATCAGGGCCTCCACAAAGGCCAACAGCCCCAAGCGGTGAAACGCCACTGCCCAGGGATAGAGGAACACCGTCTCTACATCGAAAATGACGAAGACCAGTGCGAACATGTAGTAGCGAATGTTGAACTGGATCCAGGCTTGCCCAAACGGCTCCATGCCCGACTCGTAAGTGCTGCGCCGCAGGGATCCCCGCCGCTTTGGCGCTAAGAGTGCGGAAGCCCCCAGAGCCAAAATCGGCAGCAGAGAGCAGACGATTAGAAAAACCAGCAAATACTCGTAGCCGGACAGAACAAACACGACGCCAGACTGCCTCAGGTGCTCAACATTTAGATACGTTTCCAGTATAGAGCCAGTCTGGGGCTCCCCTGCGCCACGGGATCTTCAGTTCTATTGATGATCATGATTGTTGGGAGCGGCGTTTTTCCAGCCAGCCCCACACTCCGCTCACCACCGCCCCGGCCATCAGGATCCCCAAAGCCGGCTGAAACAAAGGCAGCCAGAGCCGCATCCAAAGTTTGTAGCCCAGTGGGATCCCAAGAAAAGCCCCGGTTACGGAAAAGACAAACCAGACAAACCCGGCGAACACCAGAAAGACAACGGCAATCAGGAAGTTATCCAGCCAGCGCTTGAGGTCAGAGGAAACCATAGGGATTGAGGCAGAACAGCTTGAAGTAGACCCAGAGGCAATCTGGGAACCGAACCTTTTGGGCCGCTAATGCCGATATCTCAGCATCTTTCACCCAGACAGACTGCCGGAATAAGTTCAACAGACAGGGTAGCTTACCCCAGCACTTGGTGAAGATCCCACGTGCACCTTTTTGGGTAGAGTAAGCTGTGCCGGCCCGCTGCTGACCCGCTGTGAACACAACCCAAAACCACGGTAGCGCCAGTAGGATTCCCCAGCCAGCCTGCTAACAATAAGTGAGATTTCCCTTCTGCCGCTTGGTCAGCTCAGCTAGAAATCGCAGGAGCCCCGCACTG
>NZ_JANSIO010000372.1:0-2764 GCF_047462195.1 Synechococcus sp. R3-13
TCCAGCCTCGCCCGGCACTGCAGCAGCAGGCTCTAGGGTGGGAGCAAATGTCTCCTCAAAAGCCGCCGCCGGTTCAGCAGCATCGAAAAGAGCTGCCAAATCGTCCAAACGGGGAGCCGGAGCAGCTTCCAGCGCCTCTTCCTCTGGGGTCTCGGCCTCGCCAACAGGAACGGCTAAGGATTCATCCTCTGCAAACAGGCTGGCCAACTGGCTTTCCAGATCGTCCTCCGCAGGCTGGAGGGCATTTTCTTCCTCCAGTGCGGCAACCGGCGGCTCTGGCTCAGACACGGGCACTTCCGCCAGGCTGCTCGCTTGCAAAGCTTCTGTGTCCTCCAGGAAGGTGGCAAGATCCAAGGGGGGTTCTTCTTGGAGCGCTTCCCCTTCTGCAAAGAACTGGCTCAACTCATCCAGATCCACCTGGCTGTCGCTATCCATGGCCGAGAGGGATCCCCTGGCCCCCAGGCTCAGTTCTTCTGGGTCGGATTCCTGGGTGAATAGGGCATCGAGACGGTCGAAGGAGATCTCGGGGGAAGGGGCGACTGCCTCCTCAGCCGTGGGTTGCAGGTCTGCGAAAGACTCCTCCTGGACCGGGAACAGCTCCTCCAGAAGCGCCCACTCCTGGGCTTCTGCTGTGTCCCCAGCTGCTGATTGGGTCAGGGGGATGGAGTCCCCATCGGACGCCTCCTCGAGGGTCTCGCCGGCGAAGAGATCCCCTAGGCTCAGCTCGGCTCCGAAGTCTGGAATTGGCGATTCCCTCGGCTCATTGGCCATGTCGGGCGACGTGGGGAAGGGTTCGCCGATAAAGAGATCCCCCAGTTGCTCAGCTTCGGCAGCATCAGCCTCAGCGATGTCCAGGGATGGGCCAAAAGAGGGATCCAAAAATACGGAAGGTTCACTTGCTTCCGGCATCGACCAAGCCGGATCGGCTTCTGCCGCAGGGGTGGAAAAAAAGCTCTCCAGGCTGTCTTCGGCAGTATCGAAGGCAGCAGAGTCAGCGGACTCTAAGGATCCCACCTCGTCGGAACCCGACTCTGCCAGATGATCTGCTGGGATGGAAAAATCCTCTAGCTGGATATCTGCGGGAAATTCAGCCCAGAGATCTGCTGCGATTTCCCTGTCCTCAAGGGCTTCCTGAAGGGGTGGGGACGGTTCAGCCGCCCAAGGATCGGCCTCCAGCTCACCAGCGGGAACGGCCTCCAAGTCCGGAAGCTGAGACCCTTCCTGCCGGAAAGCACTCTCTACGGGAAGTTCCTCCAGCTCAAATAGGGCCTCTACCCCGGCACTTGCGGCTTCGTCTGGGACAAAGCCGGATCCCTCGCCCATTTCCGCAGCAACGCTCTGGGCAGTCGGCTCCTGTTCAGCATCCCAGGCAGGCTCAGCAGAGACAAACCCCTCTGCCCCTTCACCCACCACTTCGGCAAACAGCTCCGCCAGATCGGCCTCAGCTCTCTCCTCGTCCAACCTTGGGCTCAGATCCTCAAAGGTCTGGGAGAGGGGCTCAGGAGAAGGAGGGATCAGCTCTGTTGGGAACTCTTCAATATCAGACAGCGCTTCTGCGTTGGCGAACAGCTCGTCAAAGGCCGAGGTGGCTTCTTCCTCCAGATCCAAGGGGGTGGCATAGAGCTCCGCTCCGCTGGTGCCCGCTTCCCCAAGGGATGAGGTCTGCTCTGCCACCAGATCCCAGCTTGTCTCTGCGCTCTCCTGCTCCGGCAACCGGTCGGCTCCGAGCTCATCTCCATCAAAAGAGGTCTCGGCGAGGGTTACCGCCTCTGGCACCGGCTCAGCTTCCCAGCTCAGATCGGAGGCAGCGCTTTCCTCCGCAGGGATCCCAGCAGCCGCAGCCCAATCCTCTGGGGCACCCCCAGGTTCTGGGAATGACGGCTCTGCCTCAGACCCCCAAGCAAGGCCAAGGTCGAAGGGCTCAGGGACTTCTGGCTCTTCAGGGGCTGCCGGAACAGGGCGGAAAGCCAGCAACTCAGCCGAGGGTCGGATGGTGTTTGCCGCTCCGCCGGCCAGAGCTTGGTGCGCTTGCTTCAGATCTCGCAGCACCGGCAGGGCCAGTTGTCGCAAATCCTGGCCGGGATCCGCCAAAATCTCGCCGATCAAGCGGGTCAAATCTGTCCAGCCCCCCAGTTCCAGAGCCGAGGATTGCCCCAAATCCTGCAAAGATTGCGCCAACGCTTGCAGGGCCGGTCGAGTGGCTGGGTCGTCGGGACGTTTGAAGAGTTCCAACATCTGGCGCAACAAGGCCGGGATCTGCTGATGCACCACCACCTCAAGGGGATCCGGCGGGGCAGGAGGGGCGGCAGGGCGAGCCAATTGTTGCAATTCTGAAGAAGGGGCAACCTGCTCAGGCTTGCCGGCCAAGATAAGCTGCTGCCCTTGCTTCAAATCCCGCAAGGCAACCAAAGCCAAAGTTCGCAGGTCGGCATCGGGGTTGCCCAGGGCTTGCTCGAAGGTTTCCGTCAACTGTTGCCAGCCCGCCAGATGATGGACTTGCCCGATCTCCTTGAGAACGGCGTTCGCCGCCACCAAACGCTCTCGGACATCTGCCTGATCCCGTTGTTTAAACAGCTCCAGCATCTGGCGCAACTGCTGCGGCACCACCTCCGCCATGTCCTGCTGCAGGGTGCGAACCGCCGGCGGCGAGACGGGAGCTGAGACAGGGCCCTCGCCGAGAAGATTTTGAATGTGCCTTTCGGTCTCTTGAAAAACCGGCTCCAATTCCGCCAGGGTGGTGTTGCTGACTTCCTGGGTGAGGCCG
>NZ_JANSIO010000373.1:0-3403 GCF_047462195.1 Synechococcus sp. R3-13
TTCAGCAGTGTTCAGCGTAAATGTATCAGGCAAAGACGTGCCACGGGGCTTTGGGCGAGGAAAAGACAATCGGCAAGCGGCTAAGTCACAGGATCCAGAGCGGGGATCCGAGATCCC
The DNA here is from genome assembly GCF_047462195.1 of Synechococcus sp. R3-13. Classification (NCBI taxonomy): domain Bacteria; kingdom Bacillati; phylum Cyanobacteriota; class Cyanophyceae; order Synechococcales; family Synechococcaceae; genus Synechococcus; species Synechococcus sp. R3-13. The sequence goes on from NZ_JANSIO010000373.1 coordinate 118, forward strand.
ATCCCCAGAGGCGGCTCTGACGTGGGTTCAACGCTACCGACAGGCGGGGGATCTGAAAGCTGCTCTGCACCTCTGCCGGCAGCTTACCCGCACCCAGCCGCGTTTGTTCGCTGCTCAGGCGTTGCTGGGATCCCTTTATCTGCAGATGGGGGATCCCCGCCAAGCTTTGACCCCCTTGCAACTGGCTCTGCACCTGCGGGGGGATTGGGTGCCGGCCTGGCAGGATCTGGGCGATGCCTGGATGCAGCTTGGCAACCCAGAGGAAGCGGCGCGAGCCTATGAACAGGGCCTGGCCTTTGCGCCCGGTGATGGGCAATTGCTTTTCCGATTGGGCAGTTGTTGGCTTACCTTGGGGAAATTGGCCCCAGCGATTGCGGCGCTACGGCAGGCAGCAGCAGCCCAGCCTCCCCAGGTCTATGCCTTGGCAGCTTTGGGGAATGCCCTGATGCTCGATGGCCAAGCTGGGGAAGCTGAAAGCTGGTTTCGCCAAGCTCTTGCCCTCGCACCCCAGGAGGGGCGAATTCTCGTTAACCTCGGCCATTGCCTGCACCTGCAAGATCGCCTGGAAGAGGCCGCCGATTGTCTGCAACGGGCCATCTCGCTGTTGCCGAGGGATGCCCAGCCCCACAACAACTTGGGCACCATCCTGCAAGAACAAAACCGGCTGGAAGCGGCCATTGAAGCCTATCGGCGCAGCTTGCAGTTGGCCCCCCACTGGCCGGAGATCCACTACAACCTGGGCACGGCTTTGCTGACCCTGGGCCGCTACGAGGAGGGGTGGCGAGAATACGAATGGCGGCTGCAGCGACAAGGGGCGACCTACCCGCGCTTTCTTTCCCCTCTGTGGACGGGATCCCCTCTGGGCCGCCAGACCCTGCTGATCTACGCTGAACAAGGGTTGGGGGACACGATTCAGTTTGTGCGCTACCTGCCGCTGCTGGCCGAGGCCCATCCCCAAGCGCAAATCTGCCTCCGCTGTCAGGGATCCCTTGTCGAGCTGTTCAGAGGGTGCTTCCCCCTTCCCCAGGTGCAGGTGATCTCGGAAACGGATCCCTTGCCCTCTTTCGATTGCCATCTGCCCTTGCTCAGCTTGCCACAGCGGTTGGGCACCACCCTGGAGACGATCCCGGCCCGCATCCCCTATCTTGTCTATCCCGTTCATGCCGGCGGGCCGCAGATCCCTTTGAGCCTCTCCTGGCGGGAAGACTGGCCGGAGCTTTCCCAGGAGCGGATGAAGGTGGGGCTGGTGTGGGCCAGCGGTCGGCGTGCCCACCCTGATCTCAACCGCGTGCAAAGGCTGAAAAGTTGTCCTCTGGATCTGCTGCTCCAGCACTTGCATGGGCCTTCCATCCAGTGGGTTAGCCTGCAGGTGGGGGAAGATCTAAGGCCGCTGGGATCCCTATTGGAGCAGCACCAAGTGTTGGAGCTGGGATCCCGTTTCCGCAGTTTTGTCGATACAGCCGCAGCCGTTGCCCAGTTGGATCTGGTGATCAGCGTTGATACAGCCGTTGCTCATTTGGCCGGGGCGATGGGCAAGCCGGTATGGGTGCTGCTGCCCTTTGCCGCCGATTGGCGCTGGCTGCTCCATCGAGAAGATAGCCCCTGGTACCCCGGGGTGATGCGACTGTTTCGACAAGACACACCGGGAGACTGGGTTGGCGTGCTGAGGCGAGTCCAGGTTGCTCTCGAAGAGAAGTTGCAAGGGATCCCTTCTCAAGACCGTGCCTGTTCCTCTCCCTGAACGATGCGCTGAAATAGATAGCCGGTGCCTCGGGCCGTCAGGATCAGCTCTGGGTTGCTGGGGTCATCCTCCAGCTTGGCCCGCAGCCGCGAAATGTGGACATCCACCACCCGCGTATCCACATGGCGCTCCGGGGTATAGCCCCACACCTCTTGCAAAATCTCGGAGCGGGAAAAAGGCTCCCCCGACCGACTGACCAACAACTCCAGCAGACTAAACTCCATCCCCGTCAGGCGAATGCGCTCGTCCCGTTTGTAGACCTGCCGCTTGTTGGTATCGATGCGAATATCCCCCACTTGAATCACCCCAGAACTGGGGATCCCATCGTGGGCCGACCGCGCCACCCGGCGCAACACCGACCGAATGCGAGCTTCCAGCTCCTTGGGCGAAAAGGGCTTGACCACATAGTCGTCTGCCCCCAGCTCCAGCCCTGTGATACGGTCGGCTACATCTCCCAGCGCCGTCAGCATGATGATGGGGATGTCCGATTCTTTGCGCAGCTCCTGGCAGACCCCATAGCCATCCAGCTTCGGCATCATCACATCCAGCACCACCAGGTCGGGATCCTGCTTGTGGAAAACCTCCAGCGCCTCCTCGCCGTCCGAAGCTGTGACCACATCGTATCCAATCATGGACAGACGGGTTTCCAAGATGCGTCGAATGCTGGCCTCATCATCGACCACCAGAATCCGTTCCTTACGCTGTGCTTCCACGGTGCTGCAACTCCTGAACTTCTAACGGTACTCGGTAAAAGAGAAATCTGAAAAAGAACTGAGGTGGGCGCTAACTTGAGTTGGGCGGATACAGGAACCTCAGGGGCTGCTCCTCAGTTGGGCAGACTCACCGAGTGAAATTGAACACTCACAAGCAATCATCTGCAATTAACCAAAGCCGCACCCCAGGGATGCAGCTCCGGGAAACAAGCACCAAGCAGAAGGCCCTCTCAGCAGTCGATTCAATCTTGTTAAAAGCTCCAACTTCAATCCCACCTGATGATGCTGTCCAGTACCTGGTGCAAGGCACTCCTCCCCCCAAACCATTGCTCAAACCTGAGAGGCCTTCGTAAGAAGTTACTTTCCATAACCTAATTTATCATCCAAAATCGGCTGCCAACCCGCCTCGATGCTCTATTTTGCGGCTATTGGGCCGGACTTGATACATACCTTCACAACTTTTTCAGACCGATGCCCATTTTTCGGGATGTCCCTCAGGAAAAGCCGGGGATCCCTGGCCGTTTGCGGTAGGAACAGCGTAGCAACTGGCCAATAGCTCGGCGGAACGGATTTCTCGATCTGTATGATGCTCCAAAACGCGCCGCAACAGACGTTCTGCTTCCAGCCAAGCAGCCAAAGGCAGGGAATCCTCCGGCAGAGGCAGTGTGGAGCTGGGCAGGGATCCCAAGGCACGCAAGGCAGAGGCTGAGACCCAGGCAATCGGGCTGGGCCGCTGGGCCACCCGGCAGGGATCACAGATCAAGCCACCCCATTGGGGGCTGAAAAAAACGCTGCCGACCAACCCCCCTTGACAGAAGTAGCAGGCTTGTAC
>NZ_JANSIO010000374.1:0-5444 GCF_047462195.1 Synechococcus sp. R3-13
GCCTTGTTCTGCCAAAAGGGCATGGCTGAGGCCGGAGTGATCGCAGAGGCGATTTGCGGTAAGGGCGGCAAATTCTGCATAAACCTCTGCCGCGGTTTGGAAGGAAAATTGCGCTTCAAAGCCCAACCTGCGCCCCACTTCAGCAAAGATCTCCCAATCGGGTCGGGCTTCGCCAGGGGGGTCTCGAAAGGCTTGACAAAGGGTAACCCTGCGCTCGGAGTTGGTCATCACCCCGGTTTTCTCGCTCCACTGACAGGCAGGCAAAAGCAAATGGGCATATTCTGCCGTTTCCGTAGGGTAATAAGCCTCTTGATAAACAGTAAAGGGAGACTTTTTCAGGGCTTTTTTGACCCGTTCCAGATCCGGAAAGCTCACCAAAGGATTAGTGGCCACAATCCAGAAGAACTGCAGGGATCCCGTCTCCAGAGCGGCAATCATCTCGGTAGCCCTCAGTCCTGGGTGGGGGGAGATGGAGCCGCCGGGCAAGCCCCAAGCCTGCTCCACCTCTGCTCGATGCTGGGGATGGCTCACCAGCCGATATCCCGGCAGCAGATGGGATAACCCCCCTGCCTCTCGACCGCCCATGGCATTGGGCTGGCCGGTCAAGGAAAAGGGGCCCGTCCCCGGTCGGCCAATTTGCCCGGTCAGGAGATGCAGGTTGATTAAGCTGGTGATCTTGGCGGTGCCCTCACTGGACTGGTTTAGGCCCATCGACCAAAGGGATAGAACTCTCTGGGATCCCTGCCAGAGCTTGGCCGCTTCAATCAAGTCCTCAGTTGCAATTCCACAGCGCTGGGCTACAATCTGCGGCTCATAATCGGCCAGCAAAGCTGCATATTCGGCAAAACCTTGGGTGCAGCCCTCGATAAAATCGGTAGCCATTGATCCCCACTTCAACAGCAAATGGGCAATCCCATTGAAAAGATCGATATCCGTACCGGGGCGAATTTTTAAGTGGAGATCAGCAGCTTCTGCTGTCTGAGTGCGCCGGGGATCCACGACCACCATTTTGAGGGGGGATCCGGGCTTGTGCCGCTTCTTCAAGCGATTAAAAAGAATGGGGTGGCACTCGGCGGTGTTGGTGCCCACCAGAAAAGCCAGATTGCAGAGATCGAGATCCTCGTAGCAGCAGGGGGGACCGTCGGATCCCAGGGATTGGGTGTAGGCTGAGACAGCCGAGGACATGCACAGGCGCGAGTTGGTGTCAAAATTATTGGTGCCCAGACAGCCTTTCATCAGCTTTTGAGCAACGTAATAGTCTTCAGTGAGCAACTGCCCCGATCCATACATAGCCATGGAGTGAGGGTTGTCTTTGAGGCAGCGCAGCCGAGAAACCATCTCCTCAAAAGCCTGATCCCAAGAAATGCGACGAAAGGGCTGGCCCAAGCTCTCCCGAAACAGGGGATAGAGCAGCCGATCCCGACCAACTGCCTCCAGGATCGTGGCCCCCTTTACACAGACCATCCCCAAGCTGGAAGGATGATCCCGGTCGCCTCTTATTTTCCAGCCACCTGAGGCTGTTGCAACCGCTTCCAATCCACACCCTACGCCGCAGTAGGGACATAGGGTTTTGATGACGGCTTTTTCCGGCTCCATCGCGGTCACCATGAGTGGGGATCCCTGTCAGGATGGATAAGTGTCTTGCATTTTGGATCCCGATAGGCCATCAGGTTAAGGATCTCTCAGCCGAGGAGATCGGCCACTTGGATCTCAAATCCGGGCAATACAACCTGGCTTTTGGCAGTCTCTTGTTCGGTTAGCCAAAGGTGGCGATCCTGAGTCTGGATAAAAATAAATTTGCTTTTGGGAAAAACCAGCCAGACTTCCAGCGCACCGGAGCTGAGATACTCCTGGGCTTTCAAGAAAATGTCCTCTCCAGAGTCGGTTGGGGAGAGGATCTCTCCGGTGAGGGGATAGCTCTGCGGCAAAGTGGCAATATCCTCTCCAAATTGCTGGATTAAATCTGGAGACAGGTAGGCAACATCAGGTCTTCTGACTTTGCCTGTCGTTTGGCAGGGAGCCTTCACCAAAACCATACCCCCCAATGGCAGACATTCAACATAACCGAGCCAACGGAAGAGAAGTCGGGTTTGGATCTTTGCATGCCCTAAGGTTTGCCCCACTTTCTCCACAATGTAGCCATCTACCCATTTGGTTGGAGCAACTGGGTTGGCCAGACAGTCGGCAAGGGTTTTGGGCAGGGCAAGACCCGCTCCTCCATTGGGAGATCGGTTGGAGCTACCTGAACCGGAGCAGCGGCCATCAACTTCCCTCCCCAAGCGTTTTGATTCCTAGCTTAATCCTCCCTATGGGCAAAGCGACGATAGAGGAAGTCAAGGGCGCGGTTACGCAATTCGTAGAACTCAGGCATTTCCATAATGCGGGAGCGGATGCGCGGTCGCTCAAAGGGAATGGTCAAGATCTCACCAATATGGGCAGCGGGGCCGTTGGTCATCATCACCACACGGTCTGACAAGTAAAGAGCCTCGTCGATGTCGTGGGTAATCATCAAAACTGTGCAGCGGTGATCCCGCCAAATGGCCAGCAGCTCATCTTGTAGATCTTCCTTGGTAATGGCATCCAAGGCCCCAAAAGGCTCATCCAAGAGCAAAACTTGCGGACGAACGGCAAGAGCACGGGCAATGGCTACCCTTTGCTTCATGCCTCCAGAAAGCTGCTTGGGCCGCTTGTGGGCTGCTTCCGCCAAACCTACCAATTCCAGATGTTCTTGAACAATTTCCCTTTTTTCCCACCGGGGTTTGGTTGGGTACACCTGATCCACCACCAGATAAATATTTTCAAAGGCAGTCAGCCAGGGCAAAAGGGAATAATGTTGAAACACCATCATCCGATCTGGCCCTGGGGAGGTGATGGGCTGGCCCTTGAGGGTAATGGATCCCGAAGTGGGAGTCGAAAAACCCGCCACCATGTTGATCAAGGTGGATTTGCCACAACCCGAGTGGCCGATAATGCAAACAAACTCACCGGCGGCCACTTCCAAATTGACATTTTCCAGCGCAACGAAGGGCCCTGCTGAGGTGAAGTAGGTCTTGCCCACATTCTGAAGACAAAGAAGGGGCAGTCCTGCAACCGGAGAAGCAGAAGATAGCGGTGAGGAGAACGTGCGGGAGCTGGTCATCATGGTGCTTTCCAATCGAGAGTTTAAGGTAACAAAAGCTAAACTTCGCTGAGCTGGTACTCCTGCAGCTTCAGATCCTGCCGGATGGCCACCGACTCCAGGTAAGCAACGGGATCCTCTCCGTCAAAGCGGGATCCATCGCCAAAGAGTAAAGCTCCGCGGTCGTGGGCCCAATCCGGAAGGCCCAGTTCTCTGGCGGCTAGGGCGTAGGTTTCGCTGTCCAGAACTTGGTCGAGAACCGAAACCCAATTGCGGGGAAAAGCGCAGAGTCCCCAGCGAGCCATTTGCGTCAAGATCCAGAGGTGTTCCAATCTTTCCGGACAGGTGTTGCGCCCGTTGGCAAACTGGTGAAAACCGACAAGGGCCTGGGATTCATCGGCAATTCCCCGCTGCAGAATACCCGTCCACCCCGGCTGCAAATCCGCCTTGGCCACGCCCACATACTGGGGCTGAGCCAGCCACTCCAAGATCTCAGAACGGTGCTGCGGCTGATCGCAGTAGTGACAAGCCTCCAGTAGTGCCTTGACCAGAGCTACATGGGTGCGGGGGTAGTTTTGCGCCCAATCCTGGCGCACTGTCAGCACTTTTTCAATGTGGCTGGGCAAGATTTCGGGAGTGGTGGTGACGATAAATCCCAACTGTTCCCGCACAGCGCGGGAGTTCCAGGGCTCGCCGACGCAGTAGCCGTCGATGTTGTCGGCCTTGAGATGGGCCACCATCTGCGGGGGTGGGATCACCGTCAACGTAACGTCCCGATCCGGATCCACCCCCCCACCGGCCAGCCAGTGCCGCAACAGGAAGTTTTGCATGGAAGCCGGATGAACCACTCCCAGGGTGTGGACTGTGTCGGGGGTGTGGTTGAGGTATTGGCGAAAATCCGCCAGGCTTTGAACGCCTCGCTCCAAAAGTCTGCGCCCAAAGGTAATGGCGTTGCCGCCGCGGGAGAGGGTTAGCGCGGTAATCAAAGGCACCGGAACTCCCCCTACTCCCAAGGTGGAAGCCAACGGGATCCCGGCCACCACCATAGCCGCGTCCAGCCGACCGGAGCGGATCCCTTCCCAGATGGTCTTCCAGCCTGGCTCCCGCACCAGGGTGACCTGCTCCAGGCCGTACTTTTGAAACAGGCCTTTTTCCTGCGCCACCACCAGCGGGGCGCAGTCGTTGAGGGGCACAAAGCCAACCTCCAAATTGACCTTCTCCAGGCCGTGTTTGGCAATGGCCACGCGAACAGGCGTTTTTTGGCGAGCCCGCTTTTGCTGGTTGAGAAAGTAGATCATCTCTCCCCGCAGGCTGTAGTAGTCGGGGTGACGCACCACTTCCAAACGATGGCGGGGCCGAGGAAAAGGGATCCGCAAAATCTGGCCAATGCGGGCCTCCGGGCCATTGGTCATCATTACCACCCGATCCGAAAGCAGCAGCGCCTCATCCACATCGTGGGTAACCATGACACAGGTGAGCTGCTCCGCCTGGGCAATCTCCATCAGTTGCTCCTGCAGGTTGCCGCGCGTCAAGGCGTCCAGAGCGCCAAAGGGCTCATCCAACAGCAGCACCCGCGGACGGATGGCCAAAGCCCGGGCAATGGCTACCCGCTGTTTCATCCCTCCTGACAGATGGGCCGGTCGCTTGTCGGCTGCCCCCTGCAACCCCACACGGCGAATGTGTTCTGCCACAATCCGGTCCCGCTCCGCTTTGGGAAGGGATCCCAGCACCTCGTCCACGGCCAGGGCAATGTTCTCCCGCACCGTCAGCCAGGGCAGCAGGGAATAGTTCTGAAACACCACCATGCGATCTGGGCCGGGATCTGTAACTTGTCGGCCCTCCAGGAGAATGCCTCCGCGGGAAGGCTTTTCCAGGCCGGCGATGATGTTGAGTAGGGTCGATTTGCCACAGCCGGAGTGGCCAATTAGCGAGACAAATTCCCCTTTTTGGATCTCCAGGTGGATGTCTTTCAGGACAGGATAGACCTCTCCGTTGTCAAGAGGAAATGCCTTGTCCACGTGATCCACTTCAATGTAAGGCTGGGTCTTCATGATTCCCCTGAGATGATTTCTGAGAGCATGGAGAAATTGTCAGCAACCAATCTAAAACTCGGCCAAGCTCATTTAGCGATCCTCAGCCACCACCAGCGAGCCAATCCAAGCCGTGATGCGATCCAGCAGAAGACCCACCATCCCGACATAGATCAAAGCCAGAATGATTTCGCTGATGCGGGAGCTATTCCAGGCATCCCAGATGAAGAACCCGATGCCCACACCGCCAATCAACATCTCCGCCGCCACAATGGCCAGCCAAGACAAGCCCACCC
>NZ_JANSIO010000375.1:0-2725 GCF_047462195.1 Synechococcus sp. R3-13
TTCAGCAGTGTTCAGCGTAAATGTATCAGAAACTTATGCAGGCTTTTGTTGCAGGGGCTACAGGAGAAACCGGACGCCGCATTGTCAAAGAGTTGGTGGGCCGCGACATCCCGGTACGGGCGCTGGTGCGCAGCCATGAGCTGGCCGCTCGGGTTTTGCCCCCCGAAGCGGAAGTGGTGGTGGGGGATGTGCTGGATCCGGCCACGCTGGAGACGGGCATGGAAGGATGCACGGTGGTGCTCTGTGCCACCGGGGCCAGGCCCAGTTGGGATCCCTTTCAGCCCTACCGAGTGGATTATGAAGGCACCAAGAACCTGGTAGATGTGGCCAAAGCCAAAGGGATCCAACACTTTGTTTTAATCTCTTCCCTGTGTGTTTCCCAGCTGTTCCATCCCCTCAACTTGTTTTGGCTGATCCTGGTGTGGAAAAAACGCGCAGAAGAATATCTGCAAAAAAGCGGCCTCACCTACACCATCGTTCGACCGGGGGGCCTAAAAAACCAAGACAACGACGATGGCATTGTCCTATCCAAGGCGGATACCCTCTTTGACGGCAGCATCCCCCGCACGAAAGTAGCCCAAGTGGCCGTCGAAAGTTTATTCCAGCCCGCCGCCCAAAATCGCATCCTTGAGATCATCGCCAAGCCGGGTGTGCCCAACCGCGACTGGAGCGCCCTCTTTGCCATGGCAAGGTAGGTACCGAGCTGCATGCATGCTGCATACATTATGACTATGAGCGAGTATGAACGCGGCTCCCAGTTCCTCAGCAGGCTCGAACTTGGTGGGTGCATGGCACTCCTGGAAAGTCGATCCTGCATTGGTCGATAGTCTGCCGCAAAATGTCGGTGCCAAGCTAAACTTCTCGTTTTGCCCTTAACTTCCCTCTGTCTGGGAACCAGAAGACTTGGCCAACTGCTGCAAACGATTTAAGATCTGCGCCTCAGCGTTGGCATCGTGGAGTCGCAACGTTAGGCGGGGCACCCGCAACGAAGCCGTAATCCGGCCTGAGGGCAGATCCAGCCACACCAGTTGCCCTTGAAAACAGCGACAAGCGGCTCCCCATTCCTGGGCCAGAGCCTCTACCTCTGACCAGACAAGGCAACGCGGCAGCAGCAGGTCAGTGGCCCACCCCGCTCCACACTCCCGCCGCCTGAGGATACGCACCTGCATGGATCCCTACACCCGCAAGGACTCCGTCCCGCTGACGCGAGCGGCGTAAAACTCGCACCAGGGATCCCCCTGCTCTCTGGCTTTGGTCTCCTGGCCGTGGAAGAGCCCACCCCGCTGGAAGAGGCGGTTGTAGAAGACTTGATTCAAAACCGGCTTCTGCTGAATGTTGCCGTTGTAGACCAGATTCATCATCGCCGGCACCGCCCCTTGAGCAAAATAGCAGGCGGGATCTTCTGCCCGTGGGTAGGAAGCCAAAAAGTAGTTGGCTTCGTAGTTGCCGTCAATGGCCACCCGGCAAGACTCGCCGCTCACCACCTCCAAAGCCTGCCAGCGACCCCACCCCAGACTGCTGGCCACCGCATAGCCGCCGTGGATCCAGTCCGTGTCCTTCTCCAGCATCGGCCCCACAAGGGTTTCCCACTCCACCGATTCCATGATGTTGCCAAAGGTGTAGAAGACACAAACATGCCCCGACTCGCGAATAAGAGCTTCCCCCACCCCCATCAGCTCAGCCTGCACCGCCTTCAGCTCCTGTAAAAAGCGATATTGAATGCGGTTGTAGTAGTTGGCAGGCATGCGCGTTAGCAACACGTTAAACGCGCGAATCTGCCCCTGATCATCTCCGGCCAAAGGCAAGCCCCACAGAGCTTCGTTGACCGCGTCATAGTCCACTGCCGTTACGGGCTGCGGGAACTGGGTTGGCTGCTCAATAAGCTTGCCCATGCCTGGACTGGGAGTCAGCGACTGGGGCCGCGGCAGCCGAGTGGCCTGGATCACGCAGTGATCCTTACGGGTAACGGCCATGCACTCCGTTTCTTCTGCCGTGTAGCTCCCCAGCTCGCCAAACGTGGCATCCAGAGCTGCTGCCACATAGCCCACCGCCAAGTGGTCAATGGGACGTGTGCGGTTGACCTGATCCCCGTACTTGCTCAGCCAGCCTTCTGCGTAGTGAGAATGGGTAAGCTGCACTTCCCCGCCTGAAGGGGTCACCTCAAACGCCAGCCGCCCAAATCCTAAAAAACTGAAGATCTGAGCTGCCACTGCCAGGCGCTCTTGGGTCTCCTGAATGCCAAGAGCCTTGAAAGCTCCGTACAGAAGACTGTAAAAGATCTCCTGGGCTGCCGTGCGCAGGATCCCTACTCCATCGATCCAGTCGGGATCTTCAACAGTCTGCTGCAGGAATAGGTTGTAGTGATGGCAGTGGAAGATAACCGGCTCTCCAAACAAAGTAGGGGCTTTTGGGAAACGCTTTGATGACAACCCGCAGCGCCGGAGTACCTGCCAAGAGGTAGTCCGCCTCTTGGTCGGGGCTGACGGTTTGACAAAGGCGGCTATTGGCCTGCAACAGGTCGCCGGCGTAGGTGCCCAAACGTTCTAGGGCTTGCTCCTCTTGGGAATCGCTGACGTAGGTTACTTTGGCTACTGTAGCACCATCAGTGGCCCGCCCTATCAAAACAGCAATCAAGCCCGGAAGGCCGGCGATGTGCTGTTCAATCACGCTGCTGAGGGTTCGGATAGCCATGATGTAAACTACCCGACCCTGACTGCTTCGCAGT
>NZ_JANSIO010000376.1:0-7229 GCF_047462195.1 Synechococcus sp. R3-13
GCTGCATGCGCTGATCTTGGCGGCTGGGTTTTCCACGCGGATGGGAGAGCCGAAAGCCTTTCTGCCCTGGAAAGACGGGCAAACCCTGCTCTCTTACCAGATTTTTCAGTGGCGACAGGCGGGGTTTCAACCCTGGGTGGTGCTGGGATCCCAGCATCTGGCGGCAGCCCAACCCCACTTGGCAGGGGCAGAGGTGCTGGTCAATCCGGCTCCTGAGCTGGGCAAGACCCACTCCATTCGGGTAGGGGTGGAAGGGATCCCTGCCGATTTTCAGGTGCTGGCCATTTCGGCGGTGGATCAGCCCCGCCCGGCGTGGATCTACCACAGCTTGCTGGAGTACCATCTGCGCCATCGCGCTTGGGCTACTGTGCCGGTGCATCGAGGGCGACGGGGGCACCCTACCCTGATCGACAGGCGCTTGCGGGAAAAGCTGTTGGATCTCCGAGAAGAAACCCTGGGCCTGCGCCGGTTGTTGCAGGATCTGGGCAGGCGGGTACAGGAGGTGGAGCTCTACACTCCTGAGATCTTCCTGGACTGCAATACCCCTGCCGATATGGAGGCCGCTGCTGCCGGTTGCGACAGCGTTGCCCAGGAGTAAGGGGATCCCCTTCAAAAATTGTTCTTCGACCGGTCGCCTCAGCGGTACCGAGCACTTCGGCGTTGCCCAGCAAGATGTTCTTCCCATTGCTCGTATGAGAAAGGCCCTTTATCCTGCCAGCACCTATGATCCTGCCTGTCCGGTCGGCAGCTACTGGGACAGCACGATAGCAGATCCCGGCTGGCGGCATCCGGCACCTTTGCAGGAGCAGGTGAGCGCGGAGGTGGTCATTGTGGGGGGAGGATTGACGGGGCTATCGACGGCCTTGCACCTGGCCCGCGACCACGGCATCCATGCTTGTCTGCTGGAGGCGGGATCCCTGGGTTGGGGGGCCTCGGGGCGCAATGGCGGCTTTTGCGGGGTGGGGGCGAGCCACCTTACCCACACCCAGATGGTGCGGCGGGTGGGCCTGGCAGAGACAGAGCGCTACTACCGGGATCAATGGCAGGCGGTGGAAACCGTTCGGGAGCTGGCGGCCAGCGAGGGCTTCTCCCTAGAGGCCCAGGGACAGGGCTGCTACGCAGTGGCCCATCGTCCACAGGCATGGTCGGAGTTAGAGGCCGAGTACCAGATCTGTACTCAGGTGGCGGGCTACCCGGCCCAGCTCCTCAACCCCAAAGAGCTGCGGGAACGCGGCTTCAACAGCCAAGAGAACCACGGCGCTTTGCACATCGGGGTGGGGTTTGGCCTCAACCCCCTCAAGCTCACCCAAGGACTGGCCCAAGCGGCCCACCGGTGGGGGGCGAAGCTGTACAGCGGCAGTCCGGTCACGGCCTGGGAAAAGGTGGGATCCCAACACATCTGTCACACGCCGGGAGGAACGGTGCGCGCTCGGCACTTGGTCATTGCCACCAATGGCTACACCCCAGAGGCCCTGTATCCCCAACTGGCGGGATCCCTGCTGCCGGCACTGTCCAACATCCTGGTCACCCGACCTCTGACGCCTCAGGAGCAGAAAGCGCAAGGGTGGTGGGATCCGACGCCGCTCTACGACATGCGGCGGCTGCTGTTCTATTACCGTCTGCTGCCGGATGGGCGTTTGCTGTTTGGGGGGCGGGGCGGCACCCGCGATACCCCGACGGAGCGACGGCAGTTGCGCGCTTGGATGACCCGACAGCTCTATCGTCTTTTCCCTGCTTGGGAAGGGGTGGAGATCGAGTATGCCTGGAATGGACTGGTCTGCCTTTCTCGGCAGTTTCACCCCCATATTGGCCCTTCGCCGGCGGATCCCAGCCTGTGGTACGGCTTGGCCTATCACGGCAGCGGTGTGGCCACAGCAGTGTGGGCGGGCAAAATGCTGGCCCAGGAGATTGCCGGGATCCCTTCCCAGATGAGCGCTCTGTTTCGCCAGCCGCCCCGCGCTTTCCCTTTGCCCTGGTTACGGCTTCACTACCTGCGGCTGGGGTATCTTTGGTGGCAGTTGACGGATGGATAGCCTCTCCAAGTATGCGGGGGATCCCTCTGTTCGGCAGAGAAGTCCTGCCCTAGTCTGGTTGTAGTTTGGGTGGAAACCATCGCTTGTCGTTGCTCCTGAGGTATCCAGTGCTGCTCACGTCTTGCCATCGGCCTGCTCCAGATCCGTCTCCTCTCCAAACCCAATCGGCAACCTGTCGCCGCCAACGGCTCTCGCAAGCGGGGCAGCGGCTGGGGTTTGCTCTGCTGCTCAGCCTACCCACCATGTTTTGGCCTTGGCCCCCCGGATTTGCCCAGATTGCCGGATCCCTTCTCAGCCCTTTGGTGGCGGCTTGGATCCGTTCTGAGGTGCAGAGGGTCGATAACCTGCAAGTGCAAATTGTCGGCTCTGACGCCCAGATTTTGAATGGGCAGATCCCTCAGGCCCAGGTGTCGGGAGACAACCTCAGCTATCAAGGCTTTCAGATCAGTCATCTGCGGCTGCAGGGCCAGGATATTCGCCTCAATGTGGGCGAAGCCATCCAAGGACGGAGCCCACTGCGGCTATTGGCCCCTGTGCCGGTGCAGGTGAGCTTGCGCCTTACCGAGGAAGACCTGAACCGCACCCTTCAGGCTCCCCTCATCCAAGCCCAACTGGCTCAGGCCCAGGTGCAGTTGCCCGTTGGGGGCCAAGTGGTGCCCTTTCTCATCCGCCAGCCTCAGGTCACGCTGGAACAGGGTCGGCTGCGCATCCAGGCTAACCTGACCACTCCGGAAGGGGTGGAAGCGCCGGTGACGGTGCTGACCGGCCTAGAAGCCCAAGGCCCCAACCGGTTGCGGCTGGTCAATCCCCTTTGGGTGAGCGAAGGCCAAGAGATCCCCATCCCCGGCCTGGCCGATTTCCCCATTCAGTTGGATCCCGGCGTGCACATCGACCGCTTGGAGTTGCAGCCCGGCCAAATCCTCTACGAGGGGATGTTGGTCATCTACCCGGAAGCGGCGGCAGTGCCACAGGGGTAGGCCGGCGTTTCATGGCTTGCATTTGGTCCGGACAGTGCCGGCTCCGCTGCGGCCAAGGGTGTGATCGGGATCAGACCTGGGGAGCCGGCCTTTGGGGGAAGATCCCTCTAGCAACCGGAGGGAAAGGGATCTTGCTGGCCGTTTGCGTTGGTGCCCCGTCGGGAACCGCAACGTCCACAAGACGAGAGCGGCATCGACTCCCTTCGGTAGCCGGGCAGGAGTGGTGTATTGAGGTGAAGCCATGATCCAGGGCTCCCAGAGGCAGCCATCCAACTGCAAACTCAAACCCTTAATCTGCTGGGCGCTGCCCCTGATCTTGTCGGTCGTTTTTTTGGGGGGCTGTGCTGGCGACCCAGTTTCCACGGTGCCTCTGGACGGCACGGCTGCCGGCACGCGGACGGCCACTCCCGAAGGCCGATCCTTTTCCGATATTCAGCCTGGTCGGGAGCCCCGTCTGAAACACCTTTGGGCCAGTTTTGTCATCACTGCTGAGCAACTGCAATCCGCCCGCGAGGCTCCCGTTTCGCTCCATCCGCAGGCCATTCTCCCCTGCACCGACTGCGAGAGCCTCCGATGGCAGCCGGGATCCCCGCCCCCCACTCCCCCTTCCCGCGCTCTGGGCACCTATCGCCCTGATCAGCTCACCTTCTCCTTTCGAGTGCAGCCCCATGAGATTTCCAGCCGTCCAGGACTCCGTGCTGCTATCACGCTCAGCGGCAGCTTTCACCTGGATACCACCACGCCTCTGATCCACCCCGGCGCAGGGGTGCGCTTGGTAATCCAACGGGCTTTCTGGGGGGAAGACCCGCTGGAACCGCTGCCACCTCCCCAGGACTTTCACCCTCAGCAGATCATCCGAGGCCAGTTCCAGGAGCGCAGTTGGATCCTCCCTTTCTCCCTGCCGCATCCCCCTGCCGGTGAGGTCTTGCCGCCGCTGCGGCTGGAGGTTGTTCTCACCTCGCCAATTCCACCCGATTCCGCCCCCTTTCAACGGGGTAGGCCGCTGCCGCCGCCTCCGGGCCGGCTATATCACGGGGCTGCTTGGCCGGGCATTCCCACTTGGGATCAGCTCTTGTCCTACCGCCAGGCCATTGGTCAACCCCCCGCCTGGGCAGCCGTGGATCACCTCTGGGATCCCCGCCAGGACTTTCCACAGCAGTTGGCCAGTCGCCTGCGGGAAAGCGGCTCAGTCCCCTACCTGCGCCTGCGGCTAGATCCAGCCCAACTTTCTGCCTTGGCCAATGGGGATCACGATGAGACCTTGCGCTCTTGGGCCCGCGGGATCCAGCGCTTTGCCACCCCCATCATCCTGGCCGTCGTTGTTGGCGACGGGGATCCCGAACGCGCTCGCGGTAGCGGTGGGGAGCCCTTTGGTGGGACGGAGTCCTCGCTGCAACAACAGGCTTACCAACACCTGATGCAAACCCTGCGCTCTGTTCGCGTTAGCGGGACGGAGTCCCCGGCCAATTTGCTCTGGGTGGTGGAGCTGGACGGAGAAGATGCAGAGGCCGTGTCCGCCTGGGCTAACTTCCCTGGGATGGACTGGCTGAGCCTACAGGTAACGGGGGATCCCGCCGCTTTTGAACCGCTGTACCGCCGCCTTGAGGCCCTCAACCCGGAAGTGCCTGTGGTGATCCGCGGGCCAGCCCTGGGCTCGGAAGCCTCTCAACCGCTGCTGGAAGGTCTGGAGGCGCAGCGCTGGCCTCAGGTGATCGGCTGGAGCTGGACTTTAAGCCCGGACGGGATCCCTACTGCAGCAGCACAGGATTGGCGGCAGCATCTGCAACAGGGGGATCCCCAGATATGGCTGGGGGAAATGCGGGTGCAGCCCCCGCCCAGCCCCCTTCCCTCGCCCAAGCTCTGAGAAAGGGCGCCCTGTCTGGAAAAACCTCCCGGAAAAGTCGATAATAAGCCAGCCGTTTTACCCTTTCTGCCGAAATTGTGGCCCTGATCCCCTCATCACCTCCCCTGTCCCGCTTCGCCCAGGCCATCGAGCGGGGGGAATTTCTGCTCACCGCCGAGATCACCCCCCCCAAGGGATCCGACACCAGCACCCTGCTGTCTTTGGCCCAGCAGCTCAAGGGGCGGGTGCATGCCATCAACATCACGGACTCCAACCGAGCCATGGCCCGCATGAGCCCGTTGGCGGCCTCGGTGCTGTTGCATCAGGCAGGCGTTGAACCGATCCTGCAGTTGGCCTGTCGGGATCGCAACCGCCTGGCCCTTCAGGGGGATCTGTTGGGGGCCTCAGCTCTCGGCCTGCGCAATGTGTTGGCCCTCACCGGGGACCCCATCCACATCGGCGATTGCCCCGATGCCCGCGCCGTGTTCGATCTGGAATCGGTGCGCCTGCTGCAGCTTATCCAACGGCTGAACAACGGCCTAGATTGCAACGGCAAACCTCTCCCGGATGGGGGCACGCATCTGTTGCCGGGGGCAGCGGTAGAACCCCAATCGGGCAGCTTTTCCGGCCTGGAGCGGCGCTTCCACCGCAAGCTGGAAAACGGGGCCCAATTTTTCCAGAGCCAGATGGTTACCGACTTTGAGCAACTGGAGCGCTTCATGGATAAGTTGGGCCGTCCCGCCGGCAAGCCCATTTTGGCCGGCATCTTTTTGCTCAAATCGGCCAAAAATGCCGAGTTTATCAACCGCAACCTGCCAGGGGTGCAGATCCCAGACGGGATCATCCGGCGGCTGGCCAACGCCGCCCACCCCCTCGAAGAAGGGATCCGCATTGCCGCCGAACAGGTGCGTCAGGCCCGCCAGATCTGCCATGGGGTGCATCTGATGGCCGTCAAAGCCGAGCACCTCATCCCCCGCATCCTGGATGAGGCCGGGATCCCTCCCCTGACCGGCTAGCTCAACACTTGCTCCAGCCCGTAGACCAAACCTTTGAGCTGCAGCACCTTGCGGATCCCCAGGATCACTCCCGGCATAAAAGCTATCCGATCCGTGGTGTCGTGTCTCAACGTGAGGGTTTGCCCCATCCCACCAAAGATGACCTCCTGGTGGGCAATCAACCCCGGCAGACGAACGCTGTGAATGGGGATGTTGGGGCCGGGGATCCCTCCCCGCGCACCGGGGATCAGCTCTTTTTCTTCCACTGAGGACTCCGTCCCGCTGTCGCGAACGGGCGGGTTAAAGGTTTTGCCCAATTGTCCCAGCCGTTGTGCTGTCTGTAGAGCCGTGCCGCTGGGGGCATCCGCTTTGCGGTTGTGGTGCAGCTCGATGATCTCAACGTGGTCAAAATACTGGGCCGCCTGCAGGGCCATCTGCTGCAGCAAAATCATGCCGATGGCAAAATTGGGCGCGATCAAACAGCCCACACCCGACTTGTCCGCCAGATCCCGCAGCCGCTCCACCTGCTCCAGCGTCAGGCCCGTCGTCCCCACCACCGGGCGTACGCCAAAGGCAATGGCCGAGCGAACATGTTCAAAGGCCGACCGAGGATGGGTAAAGTCCACCATTACGCCGCGGCTGCTCCGCTGCGACAACCTCAGCAACTGCCCCGACAAGTCATCGGTAATCTCCACCCCCAGGGAGCCCAGGCCCAGCACCTCGCCAATGTCCAAGCCCAATTGCGAGCGGGCCACCGCCCCCACCAACCTCATGTCGGGCGTCTGGGCAACGGCTCGCACCACCTCTCGCCCCATTTTGCCCAAGGCCCCCACCACCAAAACCGGGATGAGGGATTGGGCCGCTCCTGGAGTTGCCAACCCCTGAGAGGGGTCTGCACCACTATCGCGATCGACCAGATCAACCGATGTTGTCACCCGCTGCTGCCCTCATCCAAGCTCTACGAAATGACTGCGAAAGCGGGGGATCCCTGCAGGTCCATCACAGCTTCACCTCGATATCTACCCCTGCCGGCAGATCCAGCTTCATGAGAGCATCGATGGTTTTGGAAGAGGGGGAATAGATGTCGATAATGCGCCGGTGGGTGCGGGTTTCAAAATGTTCCCGCGAGTCCTTGTCGGTGTGGGGGGAGCGCAGCACACAGTAGATTCTGCGCCGCGTAGGCAAAGGGATCGGGCCGACAGGTACGGCGTCGGTACGACGAGCCGTATCCACGATTTTGTCGCAGGAAGTATCCAGCAGCCGATGATCGTAAGCCTTCAGGCGGATACGAATTTTCTGTTGAGTCAAGGTAGGCATGGCCGGAGAGCAATCCAGAAAAAGGGGGACTCAAAAAAGCTGGCAGGGAAAGTGCTCCGCGCCA
>NZ_JANSIO010000377.1:0-14835 GCF_047462195.1 Synechococcus sp. R3-13
GTTCAGCAGTGTTCAGCGTAAATGTATCAGTTTGGAATAGTCACCACCTCTAGCTCGGAAGTCCATCGTTGCCTTTCACCAGCCCTGCCCGAACGGCATCCAAGAACTGGCGGGCAGTGCGACCGGAAAAGCCGTTTTGCTGTTGGGCCCAGATTAAGGCCTGGCGGCGCAGGGCATCCAGAGATTGGGTGAAACCCAGCCGCTGGGCCAAGTGTTCTACGGTTGCCAGGTAATCTCCCTGGGTGAAGGGGGTGAAGGTGAGGGTGAGGCCGAAGCGATCCCGCAGCGACAGCTTTTCCTGGACCGTATCCCAGGCGTGGACTTCTTGATCTTGGGGATTGGGACGGTCGCCGAAAAACTCGCGGATGAGATGGCGGCGGTTGCTGGTGGCATAAAGGCGCACGTTGGGGGGCGGCGCAACGAGATCCCCCTCCAGGAGCACCTTGAGCTGCTTGAACTCGGTTTCCTCTGCCTCAAAGGAGAGATCGTCCACAAACAAGATAAAAGGCAACACCTGCGCCCGCAGCTCTGCCAAAATCTCCGGCAACTGAACCAAGTCAGTTCGTCGCAGCTCCAATAGGCGCAACCCCTGCGGGCCGTAGCGGCGCAACAACGCCTTCACCAGAGAAGACTTGCCGGTGCCCCGCGCCCCGTAGAGCAACACATGCAAAGCCGGATCCCCCCGCAGCAGCGCTTCGGTGTTGGCCGCCAACTGCTGTTTCTGCCGTTCGTAGCCGTAGATCTCCTCCCAGTCAGACAGATCGGGAGCAGGGATCCCTTCTAGCCCTGCTGGCCCCCAGCGAAAGGCCCAGTAGCGACCACAGAGCCCTACCCCCCTTTGGCGGTAGTGGGCAATTAAGGTCTCCAAGCTCTGGCCCCAATCGGCAAAAGAGCGGGGATCCCAGCCAGCGCTATCGGTTTCCCCATCGGGCCAGGGGATCCCCAACCCCAACGCCTGCATCTGCTCGGCAATGGTCTCCTGACTGTCCGCTAGGGTTTGCAGACAGCGCAGGTCGTGGCGGGCAGCCTGCATAAGAGGCTCTGGGATCCCTTGGGGCTGCAGCGCTGCACGGGCAAAGGGGTTATCGGCCCAGCGGATCTCCCGGATCAGCCATTGCCGCCAGCTCAGGCCCTGCCGGGCCAAAAGCTCAAACCAGCGCCCGTAGGCCCTCCAGCACGGCAGGGGATCCCCACTCATCAACTGCTGGATTAGCTCCTGCCAGGCTAGGGCTAGGGGGTGGGTGCAGATGTCCCGGAATACCAGCAGCTTGGCCGCTGCTTCTGCTGCTTCTTGGAGGGGGGTCATCGCTTGAAGCCGCTCTAACTTGGCGTTGCTTATCCGCTCCCTAGGGGAGGAGACTGGGGGTAGTTGCGTTAACAACACGGAGCGCTTGAGTTACCTGGCATTGTCCCGCCGGCCCAGTTCATAGAGGCCTCCGCCGACGCAGGCGATCAGGCCGCAGGAGACGGCCCAGCTTTTGCCCAAGGAGATCTCCGTCAGGGCTACCACCAAGCCTGCTGCCAGCAAAAAGGGAAGGGTGCTCAGCAAGGAAGCCAAAGCTCCACTGGGATCCCATAGCAATTGCTTTTCCCAGCTCTCCTGCAGCTTTTGATGCAGCGGCGAAAACCCCCACATTAGCCCTAAGCCCCACAGAGCCGTGGCGGCCCATAAAGAGGGGCGAAGCATCTCCCAGCCCACAAGTCCAACCCCAACGGGATCCACCGGTCAACTCCCAACCCTGCCTTTCTAGGCTAGCGGGATTGGGCCCAATCGGTGGCGGTAATGGTGGTGCCAGGAAATTGAATGGGGTTGCCCAAGCTCTGGATTTGGGCCTGGAGAGCTGGCAACAGCCGCAAATCCAAAAGCGGCTCCTCCACGATCTCCGCCGGGATCAGATCCCGTTCTAGGGCAAAGTGGGCCGTGTGGCCGGCGGCGGTACCAATGGCCCATTCCACCGGATGCACCCGGTAGGAGGCACTGGCAATGCGGCTGGTGGCGATATTTTTGTTGCCGGCTAGCAGATTGTCAATGCGCTGGGGGATCAGAGCCCGCAGGGGGATCTGGTAAGGGTAGCTGGGGGCCTGCGCGTCTTTGTTGTTGCTGGGGGGCAGGGAAAAACCCGGCAGCAGGCAGTCGTGAAAGTCGATGGGGTACTGGCCCACCCCCACCGAGTCGTAGAAGATGAAGGGCCGCCCGCGGTTTAGCTCCGATTCCCGTGTGGTGATGTCCGACTCGTAGATGGTAAATCCTTCTGGGTAGGAGAGGCTGGGCCGACCAATGATGCGCCGCGACTCGCGGATATAAGGGTACTTGGAGAGGCCGCTGGCAGTTCCCATGGGGGTATTGGGCCCCCGTAGGTAGGCATAGCGCAAGTAGAAGTCTTTTTGAAAGTTGGGATCCTCCTGTTGCAGGAGAAAATCCGTCCTTCCCGCCACCAGCCAGTAGAAAAAGCCCTTAGCATGCTGCTCAGCTCGCCGCAGGGCTTCCACCCGCAGGCCCCCCATCCAGCCGCCGGGATCCAACTGGCCTGAAGCCTGCAACTGCTCGTGGGTGAGGATGAAATTCTTATCCGGCCCTGTGATGCGCCAGTCGTTGCCCCAAGTCCAGTTTTGCATTGACTGATCCCCCACCCGGATGGCCTCTTCCCCAAAGCCGAACACCTGCCCCCGGATGCGGCGGTAGGTGAAGATCAGCGCAAAGTTGAAGCGAGGGTGTTCGTAACTGTAGTAGGGGCCGTGCAGGGGATCGTTGTAGAACTCCGGCTTGACCGGCACCTGCGGCACGGGGAAGCGCTCCATGACAAAGGTGTAGGTGAAGCCCTGGGTACAGTAGGGATCCACGTAGGGCTTGGAGCTGGGTTCCCAGCGGCTTTGGCCATCGGTTCCCAGGCGGTAGGGCACCCGCGCCAGGGGCAGCAGCTCGCCGGTTTCGGTGGCATCGATCACCACCCAGGGCAGGGTTTTCCCCTGGCGTTCTGGCGGCGGCTCAAAGCGCAGGATCTCCTTGTCCCAGTCGTCGGTGGGCTCCAGGCGGTAAAAGTCCAGGAGATAGGTGGACAAATCCCCCCGCTGCTCCGGCTCCACGCCGGCGTGTTTGGGGATGTTGCGAATGGCCTGCACACTGCGGATCTGAGAGTCTTTGATCTCCAAATCCTTCACTACCGTCTCGGTGAACAGCCGCAACTGCCCCGACTGCAGATAGGGATCCAACATCTCCCGAATCACCTGGTGGCCCACCTGAGGGGAAAAGCAGAGCACGCTCACCCAGCATTTGCCCGGATTGGGATCGCCGCCGTATTTTTCCCGTACCCGCCGGCGAAACTCGCTGTAGCCTTTGGGGAAGATGTCATTTTCTCGTTGCAGGGGTCGCTCGTCCAAAGCGGAGACTCCCTGGGCGCTCACCTGCCCCCCGATCCAATCGGTGATCTCCGTCATGCACACCTGCCGGCCCAGTTGCAGCGCGTCATAGGCTGCCGCCACCCCCCCCAGCCCGCCCCCGGCAATGAAGATCTCACAGGGGATGCGGGTTTCCGGCAAGGGCTGGGCCAGAGCCGCTCCGGCGCCCAGGATCCCTGCTCCCAAGGCTACCCTGCTCCACCCCGGAAGGTTAACCTGAAGTTTCATCGAATGAGCCTCTCCCCACCCACGCTCTGGCTTAGCCTTTTGGACTTTCCGGCAACCTCTATCATGGGAGAAAGCCTTGCGGATGCTCATGCCGGATTCCACCTTTGTCATCACCACCCCCATCTACTACGTCAACGCTGCCCCCCATATTGGCAGCGCCTACACCACCCTAGTGGCGGATGCCATCGCCCGTTACCACCGCCTGCGGGGCAAGGATGTGCTGATGGTGACGGGAACTGACGAGCACGGCCAGAAGATCCAGCGCACCGCCGAAGAGCGCGGCATTCCCCCTCAGCAGCACTGTGACGAGATTGCGGCTCAGTTTGCCCAGCTTTGGCAGTTGCTAGACATCCGCTACGACCGCTTTATCCGCACCACCAACCCTCGCCACAAAGCCATTGTGCGGGAGTTTTTTCAGCGGGTCTGGGATCAGGGAGATATTTTCATTGGCCGGCAGCAGGGTTGGTACTGTGTGGCCTGCGAAGAGTTCAAAGACGAGGCCGAGCTGCTAGAAGGTGGGTTTTGCCCTCTGCACCCCACCAAGAAAGTGGAGTGGAAAGATGAAGAAAACTACTTTTTTCGCCTCTCCCGCTACCAGGAAAAGCTGGAAGCCCTCTATGCCGAGCAGCCGGAGTTTATCCAACCAGAAAGCCGCCGCAATGAGGTGATTAACTTTGTCAAGCAGGGCCTGCGGGACTTTTCCATCTCTCGCCCTAGTGTCTCCTGGGGGATCCCTTTTCCGGCGGATCCCGGCCAAACCCTCTACGTCTGGTTTGACGCTCTGATCAACTACATCAGTGCCGCTCTGGATCCTGACGACGAGCCCACCTTGGCAAATGCCCTACGCCGCTACTGGCCTGCGGATGTGCACCTGGTGGGCAAGGACATCGTCCGCTTTCATGCCATCTACTGGCCGGCTATGCTCATGTCGGCCGGTCTGCCTCTGCCCAAACAAATCTTTGGCCACGGCTTTCTCACCAAGGATGGCCTCAAGATGAGCAAAAGCTTGGGGAACACGGTGGATCCCTTTGAGCTGGTGCAGCAATACGGCGCCGATGCCGTGCGCTACTACTTCCTGACGGAAATCGAGCTGGGCAAGGATGGCGATTTCAGCGAGGGCCGCTTTATTGACGTGCTCAACGCCGATCTGGCCAACGATCTGGGCAATCTGCTCAACCGCACCCTCACCATGCTCAAGAAATATCAACCGGACTACCGCATTCCCGCAGTTGGGATCCCTGCAGATCACCCCCTCAAAACCCTGGCCGAGCGCCTTGCCCCGGCAGTGGCCGACGCCTACGAGCGGCTGGATCCCAGCTCTGCTGCCCGCAAAGCCCTCAGCTTAGCCCAGGCCAGCAACAAATACCTTGATGAGCAGGCTCCTTGGACGCTGCACAAGCAAGGGCAAAACGAACGGGTGGCCCAGATTCTCTACGCCGTTTTGGAAAGTGTGCGCTGGGTGGCAGTCCTGCTCTCCCCCCTCATTCCCGCTCTCAGCCTCAAGATCCTGCAGCAGCTGGGGTTCTCCCTCGCCGACACCCTGCAACTGCGCTGGGATCCCGATGCGACTTGGGGCCAGCTTCCCCCCGGGCAAGAGCCCCAGCCTCCTACGCCTGTCTTTCAGAAGATCCTGAGGAACGCCTAGGGATTGGCGATGTCCGGTCGGGAAGATTGGGCAGCGGCTTGGGATCCCTCTGGCGTGGATCTGTCGGCAAAAGGGCGAACATCCCCCAGGGGAATGGTTGAGGAAGCGACGGAGAAAGAACGGTTGGATGGGTCGGATGGGCGCAGCCGCGGGTTGTGAATCGCGCCAGTGGTGGGGGGCACTTCGCCGGACAGCGTCTGCCAGGCTGCCCGTACCCCTGCCCAAAAGCTGCGGATATTGACTTGGGCGCCCTGGGCTTGGGTGCGTGCTCCTTCGATGGAGCGGTTGACCTGCTTCACCACTTGCCCGGCCCCTTTCACCCCTTCGTCGAGGCTGTCGGCAATCTCGCTCACTTCCAGGCTGGTCAGGCGCAGGGCCTCCAGCGTGGGCGGCAATTCCCGCAGCAGCGTGTCGAAAAAGCGCTCCACGCTCTGGGCAGCTCGACCCAGTTGAATGACGGCAGGTAGTAGGGTCAGGATCACTGCCAAAATGCCCACTGCTACCAGGCCTACCGAGAGGCCGAGCCAAAAGACCGGGTCGTTCATCCCGCCGCCTCCTCCCCATCCCGAGCTTCTAGGTCAGCTTCTTCCCCGCCAAAGGGACGCGAGTTCTGGGCTTGGAGCAGCTCCCTTCGCTTCTGCAACATGGCTTCTTTGCCCACCGCCACTGCCTGCTGCAGCCGCAGCAGAGCCTCATCCAAACTGCGTTGGGCAGCGTCGAACAACTTTTCCGATTGATATTGCAGACTGCTGGTCACATCTTCTGCCACCTCTGGCAGGGCCTCTGCCGATTTCTTCAGCAGTCGCCGCGTCTCCCGTCCGCTGCGGGGAGCCAAGAGCAGGCCGATGGCGGTGCCCACAGCAGTTCCCAGCAACAGCCCACCGATAAACGCACCAGTCCGGTTTTCAGCCATGCTTTGCCAGAGTTGAGTTGGATACGGGTGGCCCCGAAACCAGACTACCTTAAGATCTCGCGGGAAGATCTCGCGGGATCGGCGGGCTTGCCGCGCGCCGGGTCAACTGTTCCTAGAGAATCCGCAGGGGATCCACATCCAGGCTGACGCGGATCCCTTGGGGGAGATGGCCAATGGCGGCCTGGATCTGCGCAGCCAGCTTCGGGCGATCCCAATCTTGGTCGGGCAGTTGCTTCAGCAGGATCTGCCAGCGGTAGCGTCCGGCAACCCGCTCCACCTGAGCTGGCCCCGGCCCCAACACCTCTGCTGGGATCCCCTGTAGGCGTTCGGCCACCCGATGGCAGTAGCGCTCCAGGGCTTCCAGGCGGGTGCTGCTCAAGCGGATCAAAATCAAGGCTCGATGGGGAGGATAGCCCCCCTCTTGCCGTTGTTGCAGTTCTGCCCGCAAGAAGCCCTCGTAATCTTGGGCCAGCACCGCCCTCAAAATCGGGTGCTCCGGCAGATAGGTCTGGATAATCGCCTGTCCCGGCAGGGATCCCCGGCCCGAGCGCCCTGCCACCTGGGTGAGCAGTTGAAAGCTGCGCTCGCCGGCGCGATAGTCGGCTTGGTGCAACAGCCCATCAGCGGCCATCACGCCCACCAAGGTTACCTGGGGTATGTCCAGCCCTTTGGTGAGCATTTGCGTGCCCACCAGCACCTGGGCCTTGCCGCTGCGAAACTGCTCCAGCAAATCGCGATGGGATCCCTTGCGGCGGGTGGCGTCGCTGTCGTAGCGCAAAATCGAGAGCTGGGGCCAATGCTGGTGCAGCACTTCCACCACTTTTTGGGTGCCGGTGCCGAAGTGCTTCAGGTAGGGGGATCCACAGGCGGGGCAGCGCTGCGGATGGGGTTGGCGGGCGCCGCAGTAGTGGCAGCGCAGTTCCTGCCCGCCGAGATGGGCCAGATGAAAGGTGAGAGAAACATCACAATGCTCGCAGGTGAGGACAAACCCGCAGCTACGGCACAAGACGAAGGTGCTGTGGCCGCGGCGGGGGACAAAGAGAATGGCCTGTTCCCCTCTGTCCAGCGTCTGCTGCAGGGCCTGGTGTAGACGGCGGCTGAGGATGCTGCGGTTGCCGGCTTGGAGCTCCTGGCGCATGTCCACCAGCTCCAGTTGGGGCAGGGTGGCCGGGATCCCAGCTTGGGGGATGCGCTGCGGCAGGGCCAGCCGGATCCACCGCTGCGGATCCTGCAGATGGGCGGCATAGGTTTCCACCGCTGGGGTTGCACTGCCCAGGACCAGGGGACAACCGGCCAGCTCGGCCCGCCACTCGGCCACCTGACGGGCGTGGTAGCAGGGCTGGGGCTGATCCTGCTTGAAGCTGTCGTCGTGCTCTTCGTCCAAGACGATCAGGCCCAGCTTGGACAAGGGGGCAAACACCGCCGAGCGGGTGCCGATCACCACTTGGGGGGTGGAGGACAGCATCTGCCGCCAGGTGTCGTAGCGCTCGCCTTCCGAGAGGCCGCTGTGGTAGGCCCACACCTGGGATCCCAGCCGCGCCCGAAACCGATCCATCAGTTGCGGGGTAAGGCCGATCTCGGGCACCAGCACCAGCGCCGACCGTCCTTGCTGCAGCACCTGGGCGATTACCTGCAGGTACACTTCCGTTTTCCCAGAACCGGTGACCCCGTGCAGCAAAAACCGCTGGAACCGGCCCAAAGCTTGCCGGATCGCCTCTGCCGCCTGGGCCTGGGCGGCCGTCAAGGGCCTGGGCGGATCCCGCCACCCCGGCAGGCTGGCATCTCCCAGCCGCAGCAGTGGGCGCTCGTAGAGGTGGACACGGCCTTTGCGGGCCAACCCCTGCAGAACCGCTCGGCTCACTCCTGCCAGGCGCTCCCACTCGGCGAGCAGCAGCTCTCCCCCCTTCTGCTTGAGGATCTGCAGCGCCTTCTGCTGAGGGAGGCTCAGCCCCTCTGGGGAGTCGTCGGCCAGACTGGCGGCCAGCTGGGTTTTCACCCTGCCCCCCTGTTGCTCCTGCCAAAAGCTCTCCACCCAACCCCGTCGCTGCAGTTCCCGCAGGGCGAGGGCGGCAGTGGGCACCTGCTGTTGCACATAGCGCCAAGACAGCTCTCCCCCTTTGGCCTGAAGCAGCTGCAGCAGGGTTTGGGCAGCCGGCGAACATTCCTCCCCTTCGGCAGGGAGCCTGAGCAAGCGGACACGCCGCTGAGAACGGCTGAGCAAGCCGGGGGGCAATACCGTGCGCACCACCTGGGCCAGAGGGGTGAGGTAATAGTCGGCCACCCGCTGCAGCAGGGGCCAGAATTCTTTGGGCAGGATCCCTTTGGCCACCACCGCCTCGATCTCCCGCACCGACTGCGGATCCACCCCTGCCGGCAGCTCGGAGCGCCAACCCAAGGCCACTGCCCCCGCCATTTGCTGACCAAAGGGTACGCTGAGCAGGTCGCCCGCTTCTGGCGCGGATCCCTCTGGCACACGATAGGTAAAGCAACCCCCCAAATGGGGATGATCCACCCACACTTCCAGCCAGCGGGGAGGAACAGGCTGCAACACGGGATCCCTCACGGACGGGGCAGAAACCTCGGCAGATCGACCGCCCGCTTGCTTGCCCGAGACGGTAGAGGTTGGGCCAGGGGCTGAATTGTAGGCTTGGCAGCAGGGGTTGGAGACAGAGCCTGGCCAAGGGACTCTGTTCGCGTGAGGGCGCTGGAGGTATCGGCCCGAGGTGGGACATCCAAGCCTTTGCGTTCCAAAGCCGCCTTCAAGCTCAGCACATGCATCTGCTGCTGCTCGTATTTTTCTCGGAGAGAGCGGTTTTCTTCCCACAGGGCAGCACGCTCCCCTTGCAGGGCTTTGATCTGCTCTGCTTGCTTCTCCAGTTGCGTGGACAAGGTTGCAATTTCTTCTTGCAGATGGAGAATGGTTGCCTGCGCAGAGCGCAACTGTGGCTGCCAGTCGGGTTGGGCGGCCAACTGCTCCAAGGCAGCCTGCAACTGCCGCTCCATGGCGGAGAGATGCTGCTGGGCTTGGGCGTACTGTTCCTGCAGATGGCGGTGCTCTTGCTGCCAACGGGTAACTTCCGCCTGGGCTTGAGAGAGGGCCACTTGCAGCGCTTCGGCCTGGGCCTGCCACTGCTGTTGAAGCTGTTGCTGCGCCAGGGATCCCTGGCGCAGATGCTCCTGCTGAGCTTGCAAAGCCGCCAGTTGAGCTTGGGCTTCGGCCAGGGCTGCTTCTAGCTCTTGCCGTTGTTCCCGCCAGCGCTGCTCGGCCTCGGCTTCCGTCTCGGCATAGCCCGCCAAACGGGCCTCGAGGTGTTCCCGTTGCTCCTGCCAGGCTGCCTGTTGGTCGCTGTACAAAGCCCGCAGGCTGCTCAGCTCCGCCTGAGTTTCGGCAATTTGAGTGCGGGCCAGAGAAAGCTCTGCCTTAAAACGCTGCAACATCTCCACCCGTTTTTCTGCCACATCTTGGGCTTCCAGAAGAGAAGCTTGCAGCTCCTGCTGGCGCTGTTCCCATTGACGGCGCTCCTGAGCGTGGGCCAAGCGTAGCTGCTCAATCTGCTCCTGCAGGGCCTCGATATCCTGCCGCTGCCGTTCATTTAAGCGTTGCCGAGCAGCAAGCTGAGCTTCCTGATCCGAGATCTGGACTTTCTGAGCCGCCAAAGTCTGCTGCAACTGTTGCAAGAGATGCTCCCGCTCCTGCAGCGCCTTCTCTTGTTCGGCCACCTTCTGGTGCAAAGCCTGCAGTTGTTCCTGAAGAACTCGCCGCTCTTGGAGCTCGGCTTCGGCTTTGAGCAGACGGCTCTCCAAGGGCTGTTGCTGCCTCAGGGCCAAATGGTGCTCCGTGTTGGGATCCGGTTCCGTTCGCGCAAGTGGGACAGAGTCCTTGGCTGACCAGCCCGCTTGGGCCTCTGGAAGGATGGGATCCAAGTCGCCTGAGGAAGGAGCACGCATAGGTTGAAGGGGAGATGAAGAAGTTGGGGTGGATGATAAAGTTCCTTGCAGTATAGAGAGATTCTTGGGTGGGTTCAAGCCAGAAGGGTGATCTTGTAAAATCTCCTGCTGCTCCGCACGGCGCGGAGTGCTATCGGCCTGTTTTGGCCGCGCTCTTGCTTCTGAGGTTCCCAAATCCCCGGACTGGGCAGAAGGGCTTGGCTTACTTTTTTTCGGCCGCGAGGCCCGATCCCGACCGGAAGAGGTCTCCCCTTGCTTGGGCGTGCTCTGAGAGTCTGCCACCTTGCCCCCTTTCATCGCCCACAACACCCACCCCCGCCATCACGGACAGATGGCCCCACCATTCTAAACTGAGTCTAAATCTAAACCGACTCGGTCTCAATCCAAGCGTCTCTGCTGAGTGTAGAGGAGTCCCGCCCGTGCTCGGAGCTCCTGGCAGACGCAGGTCGGCCTCATCGTTGCAGGGGCAAATGCGAGGACTCGCTTCCACTGGCCCGAACAGGGCAGCCAGCGAGCCTGCGGAAAACCGTCTTATCTTTGTCCTTTCTTTTGCGATACTGCTAGGGGTGATGTTGAGAATGACAGCACGATGGCGATGCAAAATGGAGCCAGGGATCCGCTTCAACTTCCTCAACGGCAGACAAACTCGGCGGGATCCCAGTT
This sequence comes from Synechococcus sp. R3-13, assembly GCF_047462195.1. NCBI lineage: Bacteria > Bacillati > Cyanobacteriota > Cyanophyceae > Synechococcales > Synechococcaceae > Synechococcus > Synechococcus sp. R3-13. The sequence goes on from NZ_JANSIO010000377.1 coordinate 10,794, forward strand.
GAACCTTGCCTGTTCTGCCCCCTGTGGCCTACTGTTGAGCCTGCTCTGGGCTGTCCCTGCTCTTGCTCAGCCAGAAGCTCCCAGCTCCGCTGCCTCTGCTCTGCCCAACAGCCGCGAAATCCTCACCCCCCCACCCCCCCCCACCCTATCGATTCCCCCCAACCCTGCTGACTCCACCCCTGCGGCTGACCTGACTCTAAAGGGGGCTTTGACGGCTGAAGAATTGGTGGTGCCTCAATCCCCCTTGCAGGTGCGTATCGAGCGAAGGGAGGGCTTGTCTTTGGAAGAAGCTCTGGAGATCGCCGTTGCCCAGAACCCGACTGTGCAGCAGGCCAGACTGGCCGTCGAGCGGGCCGAGGCCGGGGTAGCCCTGGCTCAAGCTGCCTTTGCTCCCACCCTCTCCAGCCGTGCCAACTACCAGTACAGTGAGGCTCCCTCTCCGGGTGGTGGGCCAAGGCGCGAATCCCACACCCTCTCGGCCAGTGTGGTGCGGGTGGAGTATACCGCTTTTGACAGTGGCCTCAGGGAGCAAAACCTGAAGCTGGCCCAGGAAGCTCTGCGCATCGCCCAACTGCAACTGGAGCAAACGCTGCAGACGGTCAAACAAGCTGTGGCCAACGCCTACTACGATCTGCAAAGCGCGGACGCCAGGGTCGCCATCAGCCAAGCTGCCGTTGAAAGCTCTGAAGCTACTCTGCGGGATGCTCAAGCTCGAGAACGGGCCGGGCTGGGTACCCGCTTTGAGATTCTCCAGGCAGAGACGGAATTGGCCAACAATCGACAAACCTTGCTGGTGGCCCAGAACACCCAGCAACTGAATCGCCGCCGCCTGGCCGAACTGCTGAATTTTCCCAGCCCCACCGACGTGTTGGCCAGCGACCGCATCGAGCCGATGGGAGAGTGGGATCTCAGCCTGGAAGAGACCATCATTGCTGCCTTTGCCCAACGACAGGAATTGGAGCGCCGACGCCGAGAATTGGAGCAGGCCCAAAGCCGTGTGCGCCTGGCACAAGCCCGCAATGGCCCCCGAATTGGCTTGTTCGCCAGCCTCGATGCCGTTAACGATTTCAACGCCAGCCGCGATAGCTTTGATGTTGGCTATTCGGTCGGAGCCAATTTCAGCTTGACTTGGTTCGATGGGGGAGAAGCGGCTGCCCAAGCCCGCCAAGCTCAGATCGACGGGCAGGTGGCCGTGAGCGATTTCGTCGGCACCCGCAACGAAATCCAGCGGGGGGTGGAAGAAGCCTTTCTGACCCTCAGCTCCAGCCGTGAACAGATCGACTCGGCCAAAGTGGCAATTGCCTCGGCAGAAGAGAGCCTGCGCTTGGCCCGGCTGCGTTTGCAAGCAGGGGTGGGCACCCAAACCGAGGTGATCAATGCTGAAGCTGCTCTCACCACTGCCCGTGGCAACCTTTCCAATGCTGTAATCGCCTACAATCGCGCCTTGGTGCAACTGAAACGGGCCATTGGCAGCCTTTGACCTGAGCCTTTCTCCCTCACTCCCAGCCCTTCTTCCAAAAGGAGAGGGGTGCTATGGATACCGCGACGAAACAGTTCTATTCCAAGCTGGAAGTATAGTTGCTTCAGGTTAGGCTGAGACAGCCAGGCTATTGAGAGAAACCTTCTGGCCCTCTGCATTATTGCTCCGCAACGCTGACGCGACCGACATTTTAGTTGTGGGTGCAGTGTCCTGGTTTGAATCGAAATGACTATGACCCCAGCGCTGCGCATTGCCAACGCGAGCAAGAAAGAGGGGGAACTCTGTGAAGACTATGAAAAAGCAAACCGTGAAAAATCCCCTGCCTTCGGGTGTGGGGAGAACGTCAAACCGCCCCCCCCTGCAATTTGTAATGGCCACAAAAGGGGATCCCTAGAGCTTGCGGGAATAGAACTCGACCACCAAAAGCTCGTTGACCGGGGCGCAAATTTGCTCGCGGGGAGGCAATTCCTTGATGCGTCCGCGCAGCTTTTCTTTGTCAAACTCCAGGTAGTCTGGCAAGAACAATCCCGGATACTCCGCGTAGGCGGCCACCAGCTTGCGGGAAGATTCCTTGTTTTTTACCGTAATCACATCCCCCACTTTGCAGCCATAGCTGGGAATGGTTACCTTTTGGCCGTTAACCTCTATGTGGCCGTGGCTCACGAGCTGCCGAGCTGCCGGAATGGTTGGAGCCATGCCAAGACGAAATACGATGCAATCCAACCGCATTTCCAGCATTTGCAGCAAGGCCAAACCGGTGGATCCCTTGGAGCGCCGTGCCTTGCGCATGTAGCGGATCATCTGCCGCTCGCTCAGCCCGTAGTTGAAGCGCACCTTCTGCTTTTCTTCCAGGCGAATGGCATATTCGGATTTTTTCTTGCGCTCGGCCCCGTGCATACCGGGTGGATTGGTATTTTTGGGGCGCTTGCGCGTCAAACCGGGCAGATCAAGTCCCCCGAAGCGACGAATGATTTTTAGGCGGGGACCTGTGTAGCGGGACATGCGGGCATTTCTCCAAAATCAGCAAACAAACTCTGCAAGAGATGGTCAGCTAGGGAGCAAGAGTACAAACCACCAAAAGAATCGGCGATCTACTATATTAAGCGTTTGATCCCTACTTTGGGCAAGGGGGCAAGGCTGTCTTTTGGGATCCCGTCTCCACCGTTCTAACTGTCTTGTCAGTCGTAGTGAACCCCCATTTGGGTGCGGATGAAGGCGCGATCTTCGCTGAGCAGGCCGTTGAGGGTGCGCCGTTCCCCCAAGATGGGATCCGGATCCAGGCCGATGGCTTCCAAGTCGGCCAGCACCATCAGCTCCACCAATTGCGGGAAGCTTACTTTGGGTTCCCACCCCAGGACTCGCTTGGCTTTTGAAGCATCCCCCAACAGCAGATCCACCTCGGTTGGGCGGTAGTAGCGGGGGTCGATCTCGATCAACACTTGGTCTTTGTACAGCCCCTGTTCGGCTTGGCCGGAGCCTTTCCAGGTAATCGGCAGGCCCACCAGCGCGAAGGCCCGTTCCACAAACTCACGCACGGTGTGGGTTTCCCCAGTAGCCAGCACATAGTCATCCGGCTGGGGTTGTTGGAGCATCATCCACATCCCCTCGACGTAGTCTTTGGCGTAGCCCCAGTCCCGCTTGGCATCCAGGTTGCCCAGGTACAGCTTGCTTTGCTTGCCGGCAACGATGCGGCTGACGGCGCGGGTGATCTTGCGGGTTACAAAGGTTTCCCCTCGCCGTGGGCTTTCGTGGTTAAACAAGATACCGTTGCAGGCGAAGAGGTTGTAGGCTTCGCGGTAGTTGACCGTCTGCCAGTAGCCGTACACCTTGGCACAGGCATAGGGGCTGCGCGGGTAGAAGGGGGTGGTCTCCTTTTGCGGGATCTCCTGCACCAGGCCGAACATCTCCGAGGAGCCTGCCTGGTAAAACTTCACCCGGATCCCGGTGCGCTGCTGATAGTCGCGGATGGCCTCTAGGAGACGCAGGGTACCCATGGCCACTGCATCAACAGTGTATTCCGGCGCATCAAAGCTCACCCGCACGTGGGATTGGGCCCCCAGGTTGTACACTTCCGTCGGCTGCACCTGTTCCAGGATCCTGCGCAGGGTGGTGCCATCCGTGAGATCCCCGTAGTGAAGGAATAGCCTAGCCTGGGGGTCATGGGCATCCACGTAGATGTGGTCGATGCGGTCGGTGTTGAAGGTGCTGGCGCGGCGGATGATGCCGTGAACTTCGTAGTTTTTCTGCAACAACAGCTCGGCCAGGTAAGAGCCATCCTGTCCGGTGATGCCGGTAATTAGGGCACGTTGGGTCATAGAGTTGGGGGCAAAGATCGGGAAAAATGAAGAACCAAGTGGCTCAAGGCTCAAGTCCAATGGCAAACCTCAAAGCGGAGACCTTGAAGCGAGAACATTATAGTGCAGCAGGACTGATACATTTACGCTGAACTTTCCTGTTCGCTTGCGTGGCGTAGCCACACATTGCTGCCCAGAGAAGCAGCGATAGCATCCTGCTCAGTACTGAACAGAATGGCGGTATCCCGCAAAGCCCTGAGGAATACCC